>NZ_JBSGXB010000172.1:0-16273 GCF_053609185.1 Streptomyces sp. NPDC054956
GGCTTCGCCCACCGGCCCGCGGACCCCGCCGACCCGCCGCGTCGGCGGTGCTAGTGGTTGTGACCGTCGCTGTGTACGGAGGCCTTGGGCGTCGGCTTCGCCGTGGGGGCCGCGCTCGGGGTGGCGGCAGGCGCGGTGGTGGCGGCCGGGGTGGGCGGGCCCGTGGGCGCATGGTCGTCCGCGACGGGGTTCTCGGCGGTGCCGTGACTGTGGCCTTCGCCTCCGGACGTGGTCTCCATCGAGGCGGCCACCTCCCGCAGGCCGAGGAAGGCGAGGGCCGCCACGGCGACGACGGTCAGGCCGAGGAGGCTGAAGACGCGGTGCCAGGGCGTCTCGGCGTCCTTGATCACGTACGCGACGAACGAGACGACCAGCCCGGCGGGAACGAGGACGGCGCCGCGCGCGGGGAAGTCGTCGAAGTGCTGGAGTCCGCCGCTGAGCATGCCGATGCCGAACGACAGCAGCAGCGAGGAGCCGATGACCACCGCCGTGCGCACCGGCCCGGGGCGCTCCCGGGTGAGGAGGAACTCGTTGAGCACGGTGGCGGCGAGGAAGACGAGCGCGCCGTAGAGGGCGATGCGGCTGTAGCGGTCGGGGTCGAGGGGGTGGTGGACGACGGCGCCGCTGATGAGCCCCGCGCCGACGAAGTAGCCGACGTAGCCGAGGTAGCGGGCGGCCAGCGAACGCTTGCGGGACGAGTGCCGCCGGCGCCGGGCGGCCCGCCCCTGGCCGGAGGGGCCGGATGCGGGTTCCGGGTTCCGGGCGTCGAGGAGCTGGGTGGATGACATGAGCGAGTTCCTTGTGTGGTGCGTGCGCGGCTCATCGCCCCGGGGCCGCGGGAGGGCGGGCCGGGATCGGCGACGAGAGTCAGGACAGAACGGGGCAAAGCGCCCGGTTCTATACCTGCTGCACCACTGAGCCGAGGGAACTGCGAAGGGGAGGAAGGCCGGCCGGGAGGGTTTGCATCCAGGGCTGCGGCGTCAGCGCAGCGACGGCGGGGGTCAGCTCCGCGATGGGGAGCAGCGCCGGGCCGGGCAGATCGCAGCCCTGCTGCGGCTGGCCGGAGGCGCACTCCTCGGCGGGGTGGGAATGACCCCTGCCGCCGCCCCGCCCGTCGGGCGTGGCGCCGTCGCGGTGATCGGCGTCGGCGTGGTGATCGGCGGGTGCATCGGTTGCGGCGGCCACGTAGGAGACGGCGACGGCGCCGCCCGTGACGTGCGTGGCGGCGCTCTCCGCGCCGGCGGCGTGGGTGTAGAGGAACCCGAACAACAGGGCGGCCAGCCACAGCAGTCGCAGCGGGCCCGCCGGGCGGCGGGTCCGCGTCGTGGCGAATGCAGCCCGGGCCGTGACCATGCCGCGAGCCTATCCGGCGGCCCGAACCCGCTGTGCGGCAGCCCTGTTGCAGCCGGCCGGCGCGGGTTCCGTACGGACGCTGCGGCCGGTGCAGGGCCCCGGCCCGCCGGGGCGGTCAGCCCGCGGGCTGCCGCGTCCAGGTGTCCGGGCCGGGGTCGCCGCCTTCGGCGCGGACGGCGAGCCGGTCGACGTAGTGCTGCCAGCCCTCCGCGTGCGCCTCGCACGCCTCCGAGGTCGGCAGGCCGCTGTGGACGAGGTGGAACACCGTGCCTTCGGCGGCGGGTTCGAGGGTGACCGCCACCGTCGTGGAGCCGGCCGCCACGGACGCGCCGGCCTCCTCCCAGCCCCAGGTGAAGACGAGCCGCTCGGGCGGATCGACGCTCAGGAAGCGGCCGGAGGCGATGTTCTCGCCGGTGACCCGGGTGCGGTACGCGCCTCCGGGCTCGAAGGCGAACGTACCGTCGGCGCCCATCCAGGACAGCCACTTCTCCCGGTCGGTGAGGAAGCCGAAGACGGTTTCGGGGCGGGCCGCGATGCGGCGCTCCAGCGTGACGGTGTCCATGGGGGTCGCGAGGGTCTCGGGCGACTCGGGGCTCTCGGGACTCTCGGGCGTCGTCATGGGGGTTCCTGACTCCGTTCTCAGGCGGGGGCGAGTTCGGCGGCTCCGAAGGAGACGTCGAAGCGGTCGCACCAGATGGCGACGCTGCGGTACTCGGACAGGTTCACGTCGGCGGGGATGTCGTAGTTCTGGTCACCCTTGTTGCCCTTGAGCCCGCCCAGGCTGAGGTGCCTGCCGTCGTCGAAGACGTGCCAGCCCTCCTTGCCCTCCTTCACCGGGGAATCGGTCAGCCAGACCCGCAGGTCCGGGCCGTCGCTGGTGTCCAGACCCTCCAGCCGCAGGACGCGCGAGCCGTCGGACAGCCGGAGGATCTTCACGGTGCCGGTCGTCGTGTGCTCATGGCTGATGAAGGTCCCCCGGGCGAGGGTCCGCGGGCCGGGCGCGGCGGAGGCGGCGGGGGCCGAAGGGCTCGACGAGACGCCGGGCAGCGCCTCGCGGACGGTCCGGTCCTGCCACAGCTTCCAGGGCTGGAACCAGTACAGCCCGATCGCCACCAGCACCACCGCCACGGCCACCGCACCGATCACCAGCGGCCCGCGCCGCCTGCCCTCACGCCCCACGGCCTGCTCCCTCGTCGTCGCTCAGGCGCATTCAACGGCATCGGGACCGCGCGGACGGACGGCCCGCCCGTGGCGGAGGCCGGGCTGCCGCCGCATGGGTCAAAGGCGGGGCTGTTCGCCGGTCAGGGCCGGGTGGGCGGCCCCGCCGGCGGGTGTGCCTTGGTGAGGGTGCAGACGCCGTCCGCGCACTGCCGCTCCAGCCGGCCGCGGGAGACGGTCTGCGCGAGGCCGACCATCCAGCAGGTGGGGCAGCCACGGAAGGCGATCAGGGCCAGCGGGGCCGCCAGCAGGGTGGCCGGTCCGGCGACGGGCACCAGGGCGATCGAGCCGATGAGCAGCCCGAAGCCGATGGCCCCGCGCGCCAGGTGGCGCGGGACGGACGTACTGGCGAAGTTCGCGTCGGGCGCCGCCGCGGGCCGCGCCACGGTGCCACGCGCGGTGTTCGTGGTGTTCGTGGTGTTCACGGTTGTGGGTCTCCTCCGGCTGTTCGGTCGATGCTCTGGCCAGGCGTCCGGTCCGTCGCCGCCAGCGAGTGGCGCACCGTCGCGCGCGCCCTGTGCAGCCGCGACTTCATCGCGGCGTCGCTCAGACCGAGCGAACGGGCGACGGCCCTGCCGGGCAGGCCCTGTACGTCCCGCATGATCAGGACTTGGCGCTGGTCGCGGGGAAGGGCGCCGACGGCGGCCGCGATCCGCTCCACCTCCAGCCTGCGCAGCACCGCGTCCTCGGCGGACGGCTGGGCGGACGCCTCCGGTTCGGCCGGCTCCCCGTCGCTCCGCGCGACGAGGAGCCGTACCTGCCGGAGGCATTCGTTGCGCACGATCCGGAACATCCACGAGGCGAGCGCGCCGGTGGCCCGCAGGCTGCCGATCTTCCGGTAGAGAATGATCAGCGCCTCCTGCGCCGCGTCCTCCGCGTCCTGCGGCGAAGAGCACAGCGATACGGCGAACTTGCGTACGTGGGGCTGCGATTCCATGACGACCGTGGTCAGCGAGGCGACGTCGCCGTCCTGAGCGGCCTTGATCAGCCGCTCGTCCGGCCAAGTGAAACGTTGGTTCATCTGCTACTCATACCTGGCGCGGGCGGGCGCCGGTCAGTTCCGGCCCTTGTAGCGCCGCATCAAGTGCCAGGCGCACGCCCCCATGAGCAGGGCTCCGACCACTACGAGACTGATGACCACCATCGCTGTTTCCTCCCGGTTCCACCGGCCCGTCCGGCCGGTACACACACAAGAGGCGGCGAGGCACGGAAAGGATTCACTTCCGGGCGAAGTTCTTCTTCCGCGCTCCGCGGGCGGCGCTCCGCAGCGGCCTCAGGCGCGCTTGCGGGTGTTGCGGGCCATGCGGTGCCAGGTGTGGCGGCGGCCGCGGATGGCGACGGAGTAGTCGTAGAGGAACTCGGGGTCCATCGCGCCGGCCACGTACGCGTCGCCTATGTGATGGGCGTCGACGCCGATCTCCTTGGCGTTGAGGGCGAGCTGGGGCACCAGGTTGCGGTGCGAGCCCTCCTGGCTGGTGCCGATGGTGCCCATCGCGATCGCGCCGGCCGCGTGGATGCGTCGGACGGCCTCGGCGGCGATCTCGCGGGTCACGCCGGGTACCGTGCCGGGCAGCGGTACGAGCACGCCGTCGGCACCCGCCTCCGCGACCGCCGCCATACCGGCGGCGTCCAGCGGTTCGCTGCGCCCGGCCATGTGCATCTTGCCGGACCAGATCGCCGCGTCGTCCCCGAGCGCGGCCCGCAGTTCCCCGCTGGTGCGGGCGATGTCCGCGAGGCCGGCGCCGGTCGCCGGGTTGGCGGTCACGCACAGCAGGGCCGCGCCCTGGTCGATCAGACGGCGGGCGTTGGCGACGGTGGCCTTGCGGCCGTCGGGGACGTCGCCCGGCTCGATGTTCACGCCGATCGGGCGGCCGACGAAGTCGGCGAGTTCGGCGAGGGAGGCGAACTCGCCCATGACGGGGAGGTTCCAGCGCTCGCCGTCGAAGACCTTCTCCAGCATGTTCAGGATGACGATGTCGGCGCCGAAGGCGGCGACCAGCTCGATGTTGGACACGCCTCCGGTCTCGTGCGCGCTCGCGAGCATCGCCGTGTTCGGCCAGACCTCGCCGACGAGGGCCCGGCCCTCGCTCGCGGCCACCGAGGCCGTCAGCTCGCGGCCGCGCAGGGTGGCGAGCCGGCTGCTGTCCAGGTCGAGGATGCGGGACATGGGGGTTCCTTTCGATCGGGGCCGGTGGCCCTCGGCGTGGTGGTTCCCCCCTGCCTGCTCCTCCAGGTATACCAGAGGCATACCAGATGAAATGGGGGCCTTTCGGCCCGTCGCGTACCCCCCTTCGGTCCGGCCCGGCCGTCGTCCGCCACGGCAGAGTGGGAGCAGTCATGCCCGTAGAGCCCACCTTCGACCCCGTGGCGCCCACCGGTGCCCAGCCGCCGTACGTCCTGGCCAAGCAGGCCCTGGCGCACGCCATCGCGGCCGGGACCCTCGCCCCGGAGCAGCGGCTGCCCTCCGAGCGGCACCTGTGCGAGCAGCTCGGCATCAGCCGTTCCACGCTGCGCCGCACCCTCAAGGCCCTGGAGGGGGACGGACTGGTCGAGTCTTCCGAGCGGCGCGGCTGGCGGGTGCGGCGCGTCGGCTTCAGTCATTCCGCGGACTCGTCGGCCCTGCTCGGGTTCGCCGAGGTGAACCGGAACCTGGGCCGCTCGGTCACGGCCCGCGTACTGAGCGCCCGTACCCGGCCGGCGTCCTCGGAGGAGGCCGAGCGCCTGCGGATCGACACCAAGGCGGAGCTGTTCGAGCTGCGCAGGCTGCGGTTCCTGGACGGCCTGCCGGTGTGCGTCACGTACGACCTCGTGCCCCTCGCCGTCGCACCGGCCGTCACCGGGGCCGACTTCACCACCGCCTCGCTGTTCGGCATCCTGGCCGCCGCCGGCCACGTCCCCGTCGGCGCCCGGTACACGGCCCGCGCCGCGCTCGCCGACGCCGAGCAGAAGCGGCTGATGGAGCTGGACCCGGACCGGGCCGCGCCCGTCCTGGACACGCGCCGGCTGTCGCTCGACGCCGACAGCGTCCCGTGCGCCGACACCCGGGAGACCTACCGGGCCGACCGCTACGAGGTACGGCTCACCCTCGGCTGATCCCCGGGCGCCGGCATCGGCACCGGCACCAGCACCGGCCCGCCTGCCGTTCCGCCGGGCCGTTCTCCCCGGGCCCTTGGTCGACACCCTCGCGCCGATCATCCCTCTTCAGGCGATTTATGTGGAACTGGTCGTTTTCGAGGCGTATACCTTGATCCATCTGGTCTGCCTCTGGTTTAGGCGTCACCGAACGGGAGTACTCCGATGGCACTGACGGCCCGCCTGCCCGTGTGGCTGAGAGACACCGTGCGGATCCGGGCCGTCCCGGTCGACCGTTCCCTGGCCGTGCGCGGCGCCCTGGGCATGCTGGTGCCGCTGGCCCTCGGCCAGGCGGCCGGGCGGCCCGACCTCGGAGCCGCGGCCGCGCTCGGCGCCTACGGCGCGGCCGTCGACGACACGGCCGCCCCCTGGCGCACCCGCGCCCTCACCCTCCTGCTCCCCCAGCTCGGCGGCGCGATCGGCCTCGCCCTGGGCCGGGTCACCGGCGGCCAGGCGTGGGCGCAGGTCCTGCTGGTCGCCCTCGTCGCCCTGGTCTCGGGGCTGATGTCGACCGTCGGCCGGATCAGCGACATGGCCGCCCTGGTGCTGCTGCTCGCCACCGCCATGGGCCTCGGGCTGCCCACCACGGCGCCCTGGTGGCAGGTACCCCTGCTGTTCCTGCTCGGCGGCGTCCCCCTCGTGCTGCTCTCGCTGGCGCAGGCGCTGCGCCGTCCCGGGCTCGCGGAACGCGGTGCCGTCGCCGGTGCCGTGCGCGCCGTCGCCGACCTCCTCGAAGCCACCGACGACACCTGGGCCGAGCGCCGCCACAGGGTGACCGAGGCCATGGACGCCGCCTACGACTCCGTGGTCGTCCGCCGGCTCTCCGCACCACGGCCGGGCAGCACCGCGGCCCAACTGGCCGCGCATCTGGACCGTCTGGTGGAGGTCATCGCCGCGGCCCCCGCGGTGCGCACCGCCCCGGCCGAGGAACGGCCCGCCGGGTACGCCGAAGCGGTGCGCCGGGTCGCCGACGCCGTCGAAACGTGGACCCCGGGGCCGATCTCCCTGCCGCCGACCCCGCAGAGCCGGGCCGTACGCGCGCTGCGCGCCGCCGTCGTCGCGCTCGCCGCGCCCGGCGAGGAGCCTGCGGACGGCGGAACCCGCCTCCTGCCGGCGCGCCCCGCACCCCCGCGCCGTCTCGCCGAAGCCGTGGCGGGCCGGCTCCGCGATCCGGCGGCCCGGCGCTACGCCCTGCGCCTGACGGGCTGTCTGACGGTGGCCCAGGCCGTCGCCTCGTTCAGCGGCCTGCCGCGCTCGGGCTGGCTGGTGCTGACCGTCGCCCTCGTCGTACGGCCGGGTCTCGGCACCGTGCCGGCCCGGCTGGTGACGCGCGCCCTGGGCACCACGGCCGGGGTCCTGATCGGCCTGGCCGCCGTCGCGGTCCTGCCCGCCGGCTGGTGGCGCATCGCCGCCCTGGTCGTCCTGACCGGGCTGCTCCAGGCGTACGCCCGCCGCAACTACGCCCTGCAGACCCTCTTCCTCACCCCGGTCATGCTGCTGCTCGCCGACCCCCTGGGCCAAGGGGGCTCCGGCGTCCCCGCAGCGCGCCTGCTCGACACCGCGATCGGCTGCGCCGTCGCCCTCGTCTGCGGCTACCTGCTCTGGCCGGAGGACGCCCGCGCCCGCGTCACCGACCGGCTGGCCGGCGCCCACGACGCCATCGCCGCCTACGCCGACCACGCCCTCGGCCCCGCGGGCGACGCCGAGGCCCTGCACACCCTGCGTCGTCGCATCCACCGGGACCTGGCCGCCGTACGCGCCGAACTGACGCGCCTGCGCACCGATCCGCGCCACCACGAGGCGCTGGAGGCCTGGCGTGCCGATCTGGCCTACGCCGAACGCGTCATGGCCCGGCTCACCACCACGGCGGTCGCCGGGCTCCACGACGCCCCGGCCGCGCACCGGGACACGACCCGCGACCTCGCCGCGCATCTGCGCCGACGGGCCGCGAGACTGCGCGAGGCACCCCGCCGGGCGGGGAGCCGTCGCTGAACCGGGCCTCGGCCCGGCCGGGTTCAACGGCGTCCTCGGCGCCTTCGAACAGGGCCTCGACATCGCCGTCGGGCAGATGGCGCACCCATCCCGACACACCCTGCGTCAGTGCCTCACGGCGGCACGTGTCCCGGAAGAACACCCCTTGCACGATCCCCGACACGATCACGCGCTTGCGTACCATGCCCCGACCGTAGAGGCCGGTCCTGGCGCCTTCTCGTCACGGTGGCGGCGCGGCGGCACACTGAGGGGGCCACGCCCCTCGACCGGCAGGAGCACCGTGCCCGTCCCGATCATCGTCGACTGCGATCCCGGACACGACGACGCCCTCGCGATCATGCTGGCGGCCGGCGATCCCGCGGTGGACCTGCTTGCCATCACCACGGTCGCCGGCAACCAGACGCTCGAGAAGACCACGTTGAACGCGCGGCGCGTCTGCACGGTCGCCGGGATCACCAATGTGCCCGTCGCGGCGGGCTGCGGGCGGCCGCTCGTCCAGCCGCTCGGCGTCGCGGAGGACGTGCACGGCACGTCGGGCCTGGACGGGCCGTTGTTCCCGGAACCCACCGTGGACATCGTCCCCGAGCACGCGGTGGAGCTCATCCACCGGATCCTGGGCGAGCACCCGGAGCCGGTCACCCTCGTCCCCACCGCGCCGCTGACCAACATCGCCCTCCTGCTGACCCGTTATCCGCAGGACGCCTCCCGGATCCGCGAGATCGTCATGATGGGCGGCTCGACGGAGCGGGGGAACCGGACTCCGGCGGCCGAGTTCAACATCGTCTCGGATCCGGAGGCCGCGGACATCGTCTTCCGCAGCGGGGTACCGGTCACCATGTGCGGGCTCAACGTCACCCACCAGGCCCTGGCCACGCCCGAGGTGGTGGCCCGCTTCGAGGAACTCGGCACGCCGCTGGGGCACATGTGCGCCGAGCTGCTGACCTTCTTCGCGTCCACGTACCGCACGTTGTGGGGGTTCCCGCACCCTCCGCTGCACGACCCCGTCGCGGTGGCCCGCGTCATCGACCCCGGGCTCGTGCACTGCGTGGACGCGAACGTCGTCGTGGAGCTGCACGGCCAGTACACGCGCGGCGCCACGGTGGTGGACCTGCACCGGTACACGGGCCGCCCGGTCAACGCCCGCGCCGCGGTGCGTCTGGAGGCCGGACCGTTCTGGGACCGGATGATCTCCGCCGTCGCGACCCTCGGCGCCCGCGTGCCAGACTCGCCCCGGCCGTGAGCTCCGCTCCGCGGCCGGACACCGGTGCGCGGAGGAGACGAGAAGAACCATGACGGACCACGACCTGGCCGGATGCGAGCAGGAGACGTTCACGCACGAGGGGGTCCGGCGCCGCATACTGCGGCGCGGGGGCGGCCCCCCCCGGGTGGTGATTGGCGGGATCACGCGCCGCACGCCCCACGTGGGGGGCGTGGCGGGCCACGTCGCCGCGCTCGGCGGCACCGCCGGGCTGCCCCGGGTGTTCGGCGAGCCCGGGCGCGACCCGCACCCCGATGCGCACGGCGCGTTCGGCACCGCGCGGTACGCGGCCTCGTCGGTCCTCAAGGTGTGCGTGAGCCGGGAGTTCACCGTGCTGGCCACGGGCCGCAGTTCCCGGGTCACGACCTGGCTGCGCGCCCTGGCCGCCCACGAGCACGAGCGGTGCGGCGGCCCCGGCGTCGGAGCCGTCGGCATGTGCATGACCGGGGGCTTCGCCCTGGCCATGGCCACCGACCCCCGGCTGGTCGCGCCGGTGCTGTCCCAGCCGTCGCTGCCGGTGGCCGTCTCGGCGGGCCGGTCGCGGACGATCGACATCAGCCCCGAGGAGCTCGCCGTCGTACGGGGGCGCTGCGAGCGGGAGGGCCTGCAGGTCATGGGACTGCGGTTCAAGGGCGACAAGTTCGTGCCCGGGGACCGCTTCGCGTTCCTGAAGCGCGAGCTCGGTGACGCCTTCGTCGCCGTCGAGCTGGACGACGCGGCGGCCAACCCCGACGGCGTGCTGCCCCCGCACTCCGTGCTGACCGAGCACCTCATCGACTCCCCCGGCGAACCCACCCGGGACGCGCTGGACCAAGTGCTCGGCCTGTTCCGCACGCGGCTGCTCTCCGCGGAGGCGAGCCGGGGCGCCTGACCGGGATCCCGTCAGCCGGCGTCCCGGAGCGGGGCCGGATGCAGGGCCTGGACCGGGGCAGGGCGCGGGGCCCGGGCCGGGGCCGGATGCGGGGTCAGCCACTCCGTGTCCGCCCAGACGACGCCGGCCGGGATCCGCTTCCCGTAGTCGGCGTCGGATTCCAGGCGCAGCCGTACGGTCTCGTGCACCCGGGCGCCTTCGGGGACGTGGCGGTGGCGGTAGGTGAGCAGGGCCCAGACGCGGCCCATGCGGTGGATCGTGCCGGTCGCGTGGGCGGGTTCGAGCGTGACGTGCTTCGCGTACGCCCCGTCCTTGATCAGCAGCCCGGAGCCGAGGGCGCCGTCCAGGACCCACTTGAGGGTGATGGTGGACAGCTTCGGCTCGTCGGGCTGCTTCGGGTCCTCGGGGTCGAAGGTGCCGCCCACGTCGGAGTGGACTCCGGCGAACCAGACCTCCTCGATCACCGGGCCCGGCGCCCCCGGTTCCTCCGGCGGCAGGACGAGGTACTCCTCGTACGGCCTGCGCTTCTCGTCGATGGAGACGGCGTGGCGGACCCGGCCCACGTTGGGGATCCGCCGGGTGAAGAGCCAGCGCAGGTTCCAGCGCAGCAGTCCGGCGGCCTTCACCGAGTCCCACAGCCCCATGAAGTGGACGGGGATGCCGGTTCGTTCGTCCACCTTCCTGCTGAACGCGCCCGCGAACTGGTGCAGTTGCTTCCAGTCGTCCTCGCGGAAGGTGCGGTTCTTGGTGTAGACGGCGATGGCGTACGGGACGAGGTTCTCCGAGCCGGGGCGGAGCAGGCCGACGGACTTGAGCAGCCCGGCGAGGGCGCGGGCGGTGTACGCGCCCCGGCTGAAGCCGTAGAGGTGGATCCGGTCGCCCGGTTCGTAATGGTGCATCAGATACGTGTAGGCCTCGGCCAGATTGGCCTTGAGCCCGGATCCGAAGGCGAGCCCGAAGAGCTTGGAGAGCTTGCGGGCGGGGAGCGACCAGGCACCGGCGGCGGAGAAGGTTCCCACGCCGGGGTCGTAGTAGGCGATCTGCGCGGCGGGGTCGCGGAGGTCGAGCATCTCGTAGAGCTTGACGACATTGGTGTTGCCGCGTGCCTTGAACTGATTGCCCGTACCGTCCAGGCACACCACGATGTTCTTGCCCATCACGGTCTCCGAGGGACAGTTGTCCACATTCATTCCTATAATAGGAGCAAAACCTCCCACCGGCCTGCCGGTGTGTCATGCGGAGGTCCCATGGCAGGTTTCACAGTGCACCTGGACGAGAACGCGGGACCGTCCTCCACGCACGCGCTCGTCATCGGGGTCGGTGCGTACACGCATCTGGCGGGCGGACCGTCGCCGACGGACCACCCGGGCGCCGTGGGGATGCGGCAGTTGTCCTCGCCTCCGCTCTCGGCGCGCGCGTTCGCCGAGTGGATGATCGGCGAGTACCACGACGAGGACCGGCCGCTGGCGAGCCTGGCGCTCCTGCTGAGCGAGGCGGTGCCCGCCCCCTTCGTCCACCCGGTGACGCAGGCCGGGCAGGTGGTGGAACCGGCAACCATCGACAACGTCGTGGCCGCCGTCGAGGAGTGGAAGGACCGCGGCGACCACGACGAGGCCCGGCTGGTCTTCTACTTCTGCGGGCACGGCGTCTCGCTGGGAGTCGATTCGTCCCTCCTGGCCGCGGACATGTTCGGCGACGAGAACAGCCCGCTGAACGGCGCACTGCACTTCGAGGCCCTCGTCCGGGGACTCAACAACTGCAGGGCCTCTCAGCAGGTGTTCTTCGTCGACGCCTGCCGGGAGGGCTCCGACGTACTCGTCAACACGGTGGGCAGGGACACCCTCGGGCGGGTGGTCGTCGCCGGCGGGACCCTGCGCCCCACCGGGTTCGTGCCGCGCAAGCACGCCGTCCTCTACGCGACCATGCTCCGCGCGGAATCCGTCGGGCGCGCCGGCGCCGTCAGTCTCTTCACCGACGCGCTGCTGCGGAGCTTCGAAGGCTCGGCGAGCGAGAACACCGAGGACGGCGTGTGGCGGGTGACCACCCTCAACCTGCTGCGCTCGATCGTCCGCTTCATGCAGGAGCCCTCGTTCGCGGGCACCCTCGTGGGCGCATCGACACCGACGAGCAACGAGTCGTTCGAGTTCGACCTCCACGAACTGAGGGGCGCCCCGGTCGTTCCGGTGTACATCGGCTGCACGGATCCCGAGGACAACGCGCGCGCCGAGTTCATCTGCACGGGCGACCTCCCGACACCGCTGCGCCGCCCGCCGCCCCAACCCGACGAAGAGCCCGACCTCCGTGAGTGGGCACCCTTCCTGCCGTTCGGCGCGTACACGGTGGAGGCGGTCCTGGGCCCCGGGGACCAGCGCAGCAAGCGGCTCGACGCCCGCCCGCCGTTCTTCCGCGTCCGACTGGCCCGGCCATGAGCACCGCGCTCGCCGTCAGGCTCCTCCTCTCCTCCTCGCCCTCGGGGGAGTCCAACGAAGCGGTGATCGTCGGTGACATCCTCTCGGCCGACCTCACGGGCGAGAGCCGGCGCAACGTCCTGATCCCCTGCGGGATCGACCCCCGCCCCACGGCGTACCCCGTGACGCCCGGCCGCTACCTGGTGTCGGCGACCCTGCCGTCGGGGCTGGTACTGACGGAGGACGCCCTGGCCGTGGAGGGCGAGGAGACCGCGGTGGACTTCGCCATGACGGACTCGCCGTACGAGACGCACTCCTGGCAGTACCTGATGGGCAACATCGAGTCGGGCAGGGTGTACCACAGCCCCGTCGAGGTGCCGCGCACCGAATCGATCGCCTCGCGCTCGATGGTCGTCCCCGCGTCCATGCCGCGCGAGGCCACCGTCCAGGCCGATGTGGACCTGACCGGGCTCGCCACCTGGATCGGCGGCGCCACGCCCGAGAGCTGCGCCTTCGCCTCGATGCTGGCTCTCGGGGAGGACCCGCCGCAGGAGCCGGTCGCCCGGCGGATCGCCCGGGGCGAGCCCCTCGTGCTCCCGGAGCCCGACGTGCGCGGGGAAGCGGTCTCGCCGCTCTACCGCTTCGGTCCGGCCGGGCCGGTAGGGCTCGTCGGCGATCCGCCCGGCGAACGGCAGTTCCTGGTCGTGGAGACCGCCGGATCCGTGCGCCTGGTCACCCTCCCCCTGCCCTGGGGCAGCAGCGAGGTCGAGGTCCTGGTCAATCTGCGGCAGAGTCCGACCGGCAGCGCCGTCGCGATAGCCGTCCGCGACCCGGCGGTCGGCGCGGGGCTCGCGTACATGTCCCAGGGCGCCCTCGACATGGCCGCCCAGCTCTTCACCGACGTCGAGGCGATGCTCTACTCCAAGCTCCAGAACCCGCTCGCGGCGGCGGCCGGGGCCTACCTCCTCGTCGGCACCGACCACACGAGGGGCGAGACGTACTGGGACCCCTGGCTGGACACGCTGGCCGACTCCTTCCCCTGGATGAGCGACGGGGCGATCCTCCGGGCGGTACGGCTGCTGCGCCGGGCCTCACCGGACCTGCCGGGGGCCCGGGACGGGCTGATCGAGGCCTTCGAGCGCGGCATCCCGTTCTACACGCTCGGGCTGGTCTGGCTCGTCGACGGGTTCTCCGCCTTTCCCGACGATCCCGAGTGCGCGCGCCGCCTCGACGAGGTGCGCCGCCTGTCGTGGCTGACCGACATGCGACAGCCGTTCCTGATTCTCGACCTGAGGCAAAGGAGTGCGTGATGATCCGGCTCAGGATGCTGCCCGCGGAGGACGGTGACTGCCTGCTCCTCGAGTACGGCAACGGCGACTTCACCCGGCGGATCCTCTTCGACGGCGGACGGCACGGCACCTACGGGCGGATCAAACCGCTGCTCGCCGAAGTGGACGGCCTGATCGACGTACTCGTGGTGACCCACGTCGACCAGGACCACATCCTCGGCGTACTGGCACTGCTCGAGGACACCGACCGGACGGTGGACTTCGGGGACGTGTGGTTCAACGGCTTCGACCACCTCCACGACCGCGAGGTCTTCGGCGCGGTGGAGGGGGAGAAGGTCACCACCGAGCTCATCGCCCAGGGTCTCCCCTGGAACAAGGCCTTCGAGGGCCGCAGCATCGAAGTCGGCCATCCCCTGACCTGGTTCGACGACGGATCCACGATGGAGGTGCTCGCTCCGGACCGCAGGCTGCTGGAGTCGCTGATACCCACGTGGAAGAAGAAGTGCCAGGAGGCGGGGCTGATCCCGGGCGTGGACCCCATGGAGAGGGAGGTGGCGCCCGGCATCGAGCACTTCGGCGCGATCGACGTGGACGAGCTGGCCGCCGCACCGTTCAAGAAGGACGGCTCCCCGACGAACCCGACCAGCATCGCCCTGCTGTTCGAGTTCGAGGGCACCCGGATCGTCTTCACCGGCGACGCGGACGACCCGCGCCTGGTGGCATCGATCCGGCCGCGCGCCGAGGAGGCGGGCGGGCGCCTGCGGATCGACGCCCTGAAGGTCGCCCACCACGGAAGCGCCAAGAACCTCTCGAACGACCTCCTCGGCCTGCTCGACTGCGGGCGCTACCTGATCTCCACCAACGGAAAGATCCACGGCCACCCGGACGACATCGCCATCGCCCGGATCCTGAAGAACGGCGGGGCGGACAAGGACCTCGTCTTCAACTACCGGGACCGGGCGGTGAACTGGGACGTGGACGAGCTGAAGCAGGAGTTCGGCTACCGCGTGCTGGCACCCGGACCGGCCGAGGAGGACGGGTTCGTCACCGTGGAGTTCTGACCCACCGGACGCCCACCCGACGTGTCCACCCTGGGAGGCATCCCATGCCGCACCTCCGCCCCGCCCCGCCGGCGCCCACGCGGCCCGGAATCCTGCTGCCCGCCCGTGACCTGGGGGTCGCGTGGCTGCTGATGGTTCTGCTGGCCGTCCCGGCGTGGCTGCTCACCGTCGGCCAGTCCCGCCACATGGGGATGGAGCCCGGCACGATGGGCCTGGCGCTGCCCCTCTTCCTGCTGCTGTGGGTGGTGATGATGGCGGCGATGATGCTGCCGTCCGTCGCGCCCGTGGCCATCACCTGGGTCCGCGGGATCAACCGCCGCTCGGCCGGACCCGTCCGCGCCCTGCGGATCGCCGAGTTCGTCGGCGGCTACCTGCTCGCCTGGACCGCCTTCGGGGTGCTCGCGTACGCCGCCCTGGCCGCCACCGGGCACCTGGTGGACCGCGACCCCACGACGGGCCGCTGGATCGGCGCCGCCGTGTTCCTGCTCGCGGCGGCCCAGCAGCTCGGGCCGCTGAAGCGGGTGTGCCTGCGGCACTGCCGGAACCCGATGATCCAGCTGGTCCGCTACTCGCGCTTCCGGCCCTGGGCCAAGGACCTGCGGGTGGGCGCGCACCACGGGCTCTACTGCGTCGGATGCTGCTGGGGCCTGATGATCGTCCTGATCCCGCTCGGGGTCATGAACGTGGCGGCGATGGCGGGACTGGCCGTGGTGATCTTCCTGGAGAAGCTCTGGCGGCAGGGACCCTGGCTGGCCTGGGCCGTCGGCTTCGCGTTCCTCGTCCTTGCCGTGCTCGCCCCCTTCCAGGACTGGCTGCTGCCGGGCCTGGTGCCGTCCGGCCCCTCCATGGACGAGATGGCCGGATGGACGGGATGACCCGTCGCCCGGGCCGGCGGGACGCCGCCCGGAGGCGTTCGGGCCGCGACGGGTGCGCTCCCGCCTTTCGCCCGCATGCCGGCGGGAGGAGAATGGGGGGTGACCCGTACCCATGCCGCCGGGCGCTGTCGCGGCGTTCCGGCGGGCTTGCCGACCAGCCGATTCCCGGGCGTACGGGCCATGAGGAGGCGGCGAGATGACCGATACGACAGCGACCGTCCCGAGATGGCACGCGGCCGGTGACTGGTTCGACACGTGCAGGTGCAACATTCCTTGCCCCTGCTCGTTCGCCCAGCTCCCCACCTACGGCGAATGCGACGGGGTCCTGGCCTGGCACATACGCGAGGGCAACTACGGCGAGGTGAAGCTCGACGGCCTGAACGTGCTGATGCTCGGCTCCTTCGTGGGCAACATCTGGGACGAGCACACCGACACCTACGCGGCGGTGTTCCTCGACGAACGCGCCGACGACGCGCAGCGCGGAGCCCTGCAGATGATCTTCGGCGGTCAGGCCGGCAGCTGGCCCGCCGAGATGGTCGGCATGATGGACGCCGAGATGCGGGGCATGGACTTCGCCCCCATCGAGATCGAGGTGGACGAGGACCTGGGCGGCTGGAGGGCCACGATCCCCGACCGGGTCGAGGCGAGCGCCGTGGCGCTCGGCGGGCCGACGACTCCGGAGGGCGCGCGGGTCCAGTCGACCAACCTGCCCGGCTCGGAGACCGGGCCCGGACAGGTCGCGACCTGGGGCCGCTCCACGGCGGACCGCGCCGACGCCTTCGGCTTCCGGTGGAGCCGGGAGGGCCAGTCCAGCAA
>NZ_JBSGXB010000173.1:0-16066 GCF_053609185.1 Streptomyces sp. NPDC054956
CCCCCTCACAGGGCGCGACGCGCGGCGGCGATGCTCCGGGGATCCCACCCGGGGCGGGGTACGGACTCCAGCAGCAGGCGCGTGTAAGGGTGTTGGGGGTCGGCGAGCACCTGCTGCGTCGGCCCCGACTCGACGATCCGGCCGTGCCGCATGACGATCACGTCATCGGTGACGCAGCGGACGACGCCGAGGTCGTGGGTGATGAACAGGTAGCCGATGCCGGTCTGTTCGCGGATGTCGAAGAGCAGGTTCAGGATCTGTGCCTGCACCGAGACGTCCAGGGCGGCCACCGCCTCGTCCAGGACGAGGACGGACGGTTCGACCGCCAGCGCGCGGGCGATCGCGACGCGCTGGCGCTGCCCGCCCGACAGCTTGCGGGGCAGGGCGTCGGCCTCGCGGGACCCGAGGCCGACCTGGTCGAGCAGTTCGGTGATCCGGCGGCGGTGGTCCCCGCCGGGGAAGTGCAGCCGGAGGGTCTCCAGCAGCGCCCCGCCCACCGTGATGCGCGGATCCAGGGAGAGGAAGGGGTCCTGGAAGACCATCTGGATCTCCCGGGCCCGCTCCAGGCGCCCCGCCTTGCCGCGCCGGTGTTCGCCCCGGTCGCGGCCGTGGATCAGGACCCGGCCCGCGTCCGAGCGCTCCAGACCCACCACGATGCGGGCGGTGGTCGTCTTGCCCGACCCCGATTCGCCGACGATGCCCAGGGAGCCGCCCTCCGTCAGCCGGAACGACACGTCGTCCACGGCCCGGACACTGCCGTAGGCCCGGTGCAGGCCCGCGACCTCCAGCACGGTCTTCGTCCCGGTGTCCGTGCCGGTCTCCGTCGTGGTCGTGGTCATGGGTGGAGTTCCTTCCGTTCCGATCGGTCCCGCTCCGCCCCCGCGACCGCGTCGCCGTGGTGGCAGGAGGCGAGGCGGCCCGGCTCGCCGGCGACCGGGAGCAGCGCCGGCGCCTCCCGCCCGCACAGGTCGGTGGCGAACACGCAGCGCGCCGCGAAGGGGCAGCCGGTGAGCTCCTCGCGCAGGCCCGGGGGCCGGCCCTCGATGGCGGCGAGCCGCCCCCGGGGCGAGTCCAGGCGCGGGGTGGAGTTCAGCAGGGCCACCGTGTACGGGTGGCGGGGCCGGGTGAACAGCTCGTCCGCCGGGCCCGTTTCCACGATCCGGCCCGCGTACATCACGTACACGCGGTCGCTGATCGCGGCGGCGAGTCCGAGGTCGTGCGTGACGAACAGCAGCCCCGTGCCGAAGCGTTCGCGCAGGTCACCGAGGAGCGCGACCACCTCGGCCTGGCTGGTGACGTCGAGCGCCGTGGTGGGCTCGTCGGCGAGGATCAGGGCGGGATCGCCCATCAACGCGGCCGCGATGACGACCCGTTGCAGCATGCCGCCGGACAGCTGTCCGGGGTACTTGCGCAGCGCCGCGCCCGTGAGGCCGACGGCCTCCAGCATCTGTGTCGCCCGCTCCTCGGCGGCCTCCTTGGACGCCCTGGCGTTCAGCCGCACGCTCTCGGTGAGGAAGTCGCCGACGCGGCGCATCGGATTGACGGCCGCCCGGGGGTCCTGGAAGATCATCGCCGCCGTGCTGGTGCGCAGCACCCGCAGTTGCGCGGGCGTCATCGTCAGCACGTCGTCGCCGACCACCCGGACCTCACCCTCCGTACGGGCGCCGCCGGGCAGCAGCCGCAGTACGCTGCGCGAGGTCAGGCTCTTACCGGAACCGGACTCGCCGACCAGCGCCACCGTCTCGCGGGCGCCGACGGTGAGGTCGACCCCGTCGAGGACGGGCCGGACGGTGTCCGGCAGGTGCAGCCGCAGCCCCTGGATCTCGAGGGTGTTCATCCGTCCCTCCTGGAGACTTTGTCGGCCCAGCGCTCGCCGACGACGTTGAAGGCGACCACGGTCAGGACGATGGCCGCGCACGGCACGATCGCCGAGAGCGGGTACCCGGACTGGATGGCGGCGTTCCCGTCGAAGACCATGCGGCCCCAGTCGGGCGTCAGGGCCGGTACGCCCAGTCCGAGGAAGGACAGGCCCGCCAGGTCGATCAGGGCGTAGCCGAAGTTGATCGTGGACTGGGCGAGGACGACGGGCATGACGGCGGGGACCACGTGGCGCAGGCAGATCTGCGTCCCCGAGTGGCCCTGCACCCGGTACGCCTCCACGTACGGCCGGGCGCGCTCGGCCAGGACGAGGGAGCGGGTGAGCCGGCTGACGTAGGGCAGGTAGGCGATGGCCAGCGCGATCACGGGGGCGAGCAGCCCCTCGCCGTAGACCGAGACGATCAGGATGGCCAGCAGCATGCCGGGGAAGGCGAAGACCAGCTCGGTGCTGCGGGACAGGACCGAGTCCAGCCAGCCGCCCCGCCATGCGGCGGCGGTGCCGATGGCGACGCCGGCCGCGGTGGAGAAGGCGACCACGCCGAGCGGGCCGAGGAGCGAGGTGCGGGCTCCCAGGACCAGCCGGGAGAACGTGTCGCGGCCGGAGGCGTCGACCCCGAGGAGGTGGTCGGCGGAAGGGCCCGCGAGGGCGTTGGCCAGGTCGATCGCGTTGGGGTCGTACGGCGCGATCCAGGGGGCCAGCACCGCGACGACCACGACGACGGCGACGAAGCCGACGCAGAGCAGGGAGAGGGGGGCGCGGGTGGTCCGGAGCCGGGAGAGACCCGGCCGGCGCACCAGGACGGCGCTCACGCGGCCTTCTTGGAAGGGCCGAGGGAGACCCGGGGGTCGACCAGCGGATGGAGCAGGTCGACGACGAGGTTCACCGTCATGAACAGCGCGACCATGATGAGGGAGATGGCCTGCACGGTGGGGAAGTCCTTGGTGGTGGTGGACAGTTCGAGGAGTTGACCGATGCCGCCCACGCTGAACGCGGACTCCACCAGGACGGTGCAGACCAGCAGGGTGGAGACGATGAGCCCGCCGGTGGTCAGCACGGTGCCCAGGGCGTTGCGGAACACGTGCCGCCGGATCACCAGGCTGTCGCGGACGCCGCGGCTGCGGGCGACCGTGACGTGCTCCTGGCCCAGGACGTCGAGCATCGCGGCGCGCGTGACCCGGGCGAGCATGCCGATCAGGTAGAGCGCCAGCGCGACCGCCGGCAGGGTCAGGTGCCACAGCATCTGACCGAAGCCGTCGCCGGTGCCCCCGGTGGGGAACCAGTGCAGCCGCACCGCGAACAGGCCCTGCAGCAGGACGGCCGCGACGAACGACGGGGTGCCGATGGCGAAGGTGGTCGTCACCAGGATCGACGTGTCGGTCTTTCCGCCGCGGACCGCGCCGGTCCAGCCCAGGATCAGCCCGAACACGAGGACCAGTACGAGCGCCATCGAGATCAGCATCAGGGTGCTGGGCAGGCGGTCCGCCAGCAGCCGCGACACGTCGGTGCGGTAGGTGATCGAGCGGCCGAAGTCGCCCTGCACCACCTGGCCGAGCCAGTTCAGGTACCGCACCGCGAACGGGTCGTCCAGGTGGTAGTGCTCGTTGATCGCCTGCATCGTCTCCGGGGAGGCCGAGCGGCCGCCGAGGAGGAAGCTCGCCGGATTGCCCGGGGCCAGGTACAGGGCCCCGAAGATGACGAAGGAGGCGGCGAGCAGGGTGGCCGCCATCTCGGCCAGCCGCCGTACGGCGAAGCGCAGGAAGCTCATCGCGCGGCCGCCCCGACGTCCGCGGCCCACGGGTAGTACAGGTAGGAGATGGTGGTGGGCGCGCCGGTGATCCGCTTGTTGAGGAAGACGGCGGTCGGCCATTCGGCGACCGGGATCCACAGCAGCTGGTCGGAGGCCTTCTTCTGGAGCTCGGCGGCCGCCGCGAAGCGCTTGGCCGGGTCGTACTCGGACCGGGCCTTGTCCGTCAGGGCGTCGTACGCCTCGTCGCTGTAGCCGGCGTAGTTCTGGTAGGCCCCGGTCTGGAAGTTGCTCAGCAGGTCCATCGGGTCGGTGATGGAGTCGTAGTACGTCTCCGGGAACATGTCCAGGCCCTCGCGCGCCTGGGGGTCGGTGAACAGCGAGGTGAAGGCGTTGGGGGCGATGGTCTTCAGCTTGACGTTCAGCCCGATCCTGGTGCCGGCGTCCTGGACCGCGGTGGCCAGCAGCGAGACGTCCTGGCCGATCGAGCTGGTGGCGATGGTCACCGTCTTGCCGGTGGCCCCCGCCTCCTCGATCATCCGCTTGGCGGCCTCGACGTTCTGATCGGGCGAGGGGAGCTCGTCGAGGGCGGTCTTGCGGACGGCCTCGGGCGCGCCGGCCCACGCGGCCCTAGTGGTGAGCGAGCTGGTGGCGGTGCCCGCACCGCCCAGGCCCGCCTTGACGAACCCGCGCCGGTCCAGGGCCAGGGACAGGGCCCGGCGCACGCGGACGTCGCCGAGCGCGCCCTTCATGCTGGTCACGTTGACGTTGACGGTACTGAGGCCCTCGCCGAAGTAGAGCTTGCCCACCCCGCTGTTGCTCAGCCGGGCGTAGGCCTCCGTCGGGATCAGGTACCCGCCGTCCGCCTCGCCGCTCAGCATGGCGTTGGTGCGGGCCGAGGGGTCGGTGAGGAAGGTGAAGACGGCCTTCGCCGACTTGGCCTTGGTGCCCCAGTAGCCGTCGAAGCGCTTGAGCTCGATCGACTGGCCCTTGTTCCAGGTGCCCAGCGCGAAGGGGCCGGTGCAGTCGAGGCCGCCGGAGGTCCCGTAGTTCTCGCCCGCCTTCTCCACGCCCGCCTTGGAGGCCACGACGCCGGCCGCGGTCGCCATGTACTGGGGGAACTGCGAGTCGGGCTGCTTCAGGGTGACCGTCACCTGGAGCGGGCCGGTCTTGGTGACGGACTCGACGTTGGAGAAGTTGCTGTTCCAGGCGGCCCCGTTCGCCGGGTTCATCTGACGGCCGAGGCTGTGGACGACGTCCTCGGGGGTCATGGTGCCGCCGCCGTGGAAGCGCACGCCCTGGCGCAGGTCGTAGACCCACGTCAGCGGGGTGGGGTTGGAGGCCTTCTCGGCCAGGCCCGGAGCCATGGTGAGCTGCGGGGTCCACCGCATCAGGCTTTCGCAGACGTTCGACAGGATCGTGTTCTGCGGGTAGTCGAACGCCGAGATGTAGTCCAGGGTCGGGGGTTCCGCGTACAGGGCCCAGGTGAACGAGTCCAGCTCGCCCGCGGCGGCGGGGGTGCCGGCGGAGAGCTTGAAGGCGGAGTCCGTCTGGGGCCCGCCGGCCTTGGGCGGACCGGAACAGGCGGCGACCATGCCGAGGGCGGCCAGCGCGGCGACGGGCAGCGCGTACCGGCTGCGGGCGGAGCGGCGGCGAAGGGCCGGGAGGCCGGCGGCGGCACCGGCGGCAGGGGTGCCGGCGGACGCGGACGGGCCGGCGGCGGAACCGTCGGACGCGGAGCGGGGGGCTCTGGACCAGGGCAGGGATCGGGGCATCGTTGCTCTCTCTTCCATGCGGGGCGGGGGAGGTACGGGCCTGGCGGGCGCGGGGCGAGCAGGGGGACTCGGGGGCGGGCCGCCGGGCCCGGGCGCGGCGAAAGGGTCGAGCGGGATCAGGCGGGGCGGCCGGCGGAGGGGACCTGCTGGGTGATGCAGTGCACGCCGCCGCCGCCGTACGCGATCACGCGCGAGCGGACTCCGACGACCTTGCGGCCGGGCAGCGCGGAGGCGATGACGGCGAGCGCGCCCTCGTCCTCGGAGGTGCCGGCGACGGGGACGACGACCCCGCCGTTGGCGATGTAGAAGTTCAGGTAGCCGACCTCGGTCTCCCGGCCGTCGACCTCGACGAGGTTGCTCTGCGGCAGGCCGATGATCTCGAACGGGCGGCCCGCGGCGTCGGTGGACGCCTCCAGGACGGCGCGGTTGACGCGCATGCGCTCGTAGTCGGGGTGGGCGGGGTCGCTGGGCAGCTGTACGACGACCTTGCCGGGGGCGACGAAGGCGCAGACGCCGTCCACGTGCCCGTCGGTCTCGGTGTCCAGCAGACCGCCGTACGGGAGCCAGATCACCTTGGTGACACCGAGGCGGGCGATCAGCTCGGCCTCGATCTCCTCCTTGGTCATGTCCGGGTTGCGGTTCGGGTGCAGCAGGCACTGCTCGGTGGTGATCAGCGTGCCCTCGCCGTCGACGGTGATCGCGCCGCCCTCGAGGATCATCCGGGAGTCGATCCGGTCCACGCCGAGGTGCGCCAGCAGGGCCGCGGCGATCTTGTCGTCGGTGTCGTAGGGGAAGTGCTTGCCGCCCCAGGCGTTGAAGCGGAAGTCCACGCCGGCCCGCTGCCCGTCCGCGTCCAGTACGAAGATCGGACCGGAGTCGCGGAACCAGGAGTCGTCCAGCGGAAGCTCGATCACCTCGACGCCCTCCCCGCACAGGGCGCGGGCCTCGTCGCCGCTGCCGGGCAGGGCGACCATGGTGACCGGCTCGAACTCGGCGATCGCGGCGGCGACGTGGGCGTACTCGACCTTGACCTCGTCGAAGACCTCGCCCCACAGCTCCTGGCGGGTGGGCCACGCCATCAGACAGCCTTCGTGGTCGGTCCACTCGGCGGGCATCCGGAACGTCGTCATGATCTCTCCTGTTTGAAAATTCAGTCAGTATCGGCGACGAGCGTGTGGGCTCGTCGCGGGCAAAGTGGCGTGGTGGTTGCCCGCATCCTCCATCGAACTGAAAATTCAGTCAATGGTTCTGGCCAAGCTGATGCGGAATTGGCCACACCGGGTGGCGGGAGGGCTGGTCCTCACCCACGTCCCGAGGCCGGGCAGGGCCCGGAAAGGGCCCTGAACGGGCATGATCGCGGCATTGGCGCCGGAAAACCCGGGCCTGATGTTACGGTCAGGAAAATCCCCAGGTGACGGACCCGACCGGTAGAGTGACCCCTCGTGTCAGACCGTCGAACAGAAATACTCAGGGCCGCCACGCGCGTCATCGCGCGACGCGGCGTGCGCGGGCTCCGGGTGGGGGAGCTGGCGGCCGAAGCGGGTGTGTCCACCTCGCTGATCTACTACCACTTCACCGACCGCGCCGGGATCCTGCGCCGGACGCTGGAGTTCATCAGCGACCGCGCCGACCGTTACACCAGTGGGCGGGAAGACGGCTCGGAAGGGCCCGAGGGGCCCCGCGAAGAGCTGACGCAGACCCTGCTCCTCGAGCTCCAGGACACCCCGGAGGTCCGCGAGAACAGCACGGCCTGGGGCGAGTTGAGGGCCAGCGCGGTCTTCGACGCCGACCTGCGCGAGGACGTGGCGAAGGCCACCCACAGCTGGGTCCACGAGATCTCCTACCTGCTGGCCCAGGCCCGGCCCACCGGCACGGCCCCCGAGCACGCGGCCGCCGCGGAACGCCTGACGGCCCTACTCGAAGGCCTCAGCGTCCGGTGGCTCAGCGGCTCGCTGCCCCTGGAGCACGCGCGTCGGCTCCTCGCCGACGCGATCGCCGCGGAGCTGGAGGTCTAGCGCGTGTCCTTCGGATCGGGCCGGGCCGTGACGCCGGTGCTTCTCGACGCCCCGGGGTTGTTGTCGGATCCCGGCCGGGCGGCCGCCTTCGCCGGCGAGGCGCACCGGATCCTGGCCGAGCTGGTGGCCGGGGGAGCCGCGCTGGGCTGGGTGGAACCGCCCGCGCCGGACGAGGTGGCGGAACTGTTCGAAGGGGTCCTGGCCGCCGTACGGGCCGGGGACGCGGTCCTGCGCGCCGCCTATCTCGGCGACGGGCGCGGCGAGCTCGTCGGGGTGGGGTACTGGCAGCGCTACGCGCGCCCCACGCACCGGCCGCACGCGGACCTGGAGAAGGTCGCGGTCGCCGCGGGGGCCCACGGCCTCGGTGTCGGGCGTGCGCTGACCGCCGCCCTGGTCGAGGACGCCCGGAGGGCCGGGATCGAAGTCCTCACGCTGGACGCGCGCGGGGACAACGCCCGGGCCCTGGGGCTCTACGCCTCGCTGGGCTTCACCGAGTACGGGCGGCTGCCCGACTTCGTCGCCGTCGGTGAACGCCGGTACGACAAGGTCTTCTGCATGCTCGACCTCCGCGTGTCGCAGAGCAGGTGACCCCGTACGCCGGAGAGCCGCCCTTGAGGACCAGCTGCGGCTTGGCGCCGACGTGAGGCTCCGGCCCGGGATCCCGGGCCGGAGCCGACAGCCGTGCTACGCGAGCGGCTCGTGCATCGTGGAGCAGTGGATGCCGCCGCCCCCGGCCATCAGCCGGTCGACGTCGAGCTGGACGACCGTGCGGCCCGGGAAGGCGGCCGCCAGGGCCCGCTCGGCCGCGGCGTCCTTGGCCGCGTCCCCGAACTGGGCGGTGATGACAGCCCCGTTGACCACGTGGAAGTTCATGTACGAGTCCACGAACTGGGGGTTCTTCGAGCGCACGGTGTCCGGGCCGTCGACCTTGACGACCGTCAGCCGCCGCCCTCGGGCGTCCGTGGCCTCGGAGAGGATCGCGAGCTGCTCGCGGGCATCGCGCGCCCAGACGTCGTCGCGGTCCGCGGGCGGCACCTGCACCATCACGACGCCCGGCCGGATGAACCGCGAGGTCACGTCGATGTGGTCGTCGGTGATGTCCTTGCCCTTGATGCCGGGCACCCAGATCATCTTGTCCGCGCCGTAGGCCCGCAGGACGGCCCTCTCGACCTCGGAGCGGCTCATGCCCCGGTTGCGGTTCTTGTTGACCAGGCTGCTCTCCGTGGCCATGAGCGTGCCGTCGCCGTCGGTCTCGATCGCGCCGCCCTCGCCGACGAAATCCGTCCGGCTGAAGACGAGATGGTTGTCGTACGCGATGGTCTCGGCGACGTCCGCGTCGTAGGCGTGGGTCTGCTTGTTGCCCCAGCCGTTGAAGTTCAGGCCGATGGCGTCGACCCCGCCGCGGCCGTCCCGCCGGAAGACCGGTGCGATGTCGCGCATCCAGAGGTCGTCGGTGGGGACCGAGGTGATCACGGTGACCGCCGGACCGCACCAGGAGCGGGCGGTGGCGGCCGTGTAGGAGTCCGGCGCGCACATGACCACGGGCTCGTAGCGCGCGATGGTCTTCGCTATCAGCGCGATGTCCTCCTGGACCCCGGTCAGTGCGCGGCCGCCCCAGATGGACGAGCGGGACGGCCAGGACATCCAGGTGCGGGCGTGCGGGACGTCGTCCCGGTCCACCCACCAGCGCGGCAGCCCGGAGCCCGCCGGCCGGGGCGCCGCCGTGGCCGCCGAACCCAGCACCGCGCCCGCGGCTCCGAGGCCGGCGGCCCCGAGCACGTGCCTGCGGGACGGCGAGGCTCCGAAGAGCCGGCTGAAGAGGGAGCGGCTGTCGCCGGGGGAGTCGCTCATGGGTAGGTCTCCAGATCAGGTGGGGGTGCCGGTGCCGGTTCCGGCCATGACTGGACTCTGTCACTGACTGAAAATTCAGTCAAGACGCGGGGCGTGCGGAGCCCCGGGAGGGGGCGGGGTGGCCGGGCCCGGGGCGCCTGGGTCAGGTCCGGGCGAGGCGGTCCAGCTCGGCGGCGATGGAGGAGACCATCAGATCGCGGGCGTGCGCCAGGGGCAGGCTCCCGCTCAGCCAGCGCGAGCTGAGCCCCTCCACCAGGGCCGTCAGCCGCTCGGCGGCGCCGGCGAGCGCGGCGGCCCCGGCCATGGGCCGGACGCGGCCGAGCAGCTCGCCCACTTCCTGCACCCAGACGAGGGTGGCCCGCGCGAGGTCTTCCCGCAGGTCGGGGTCGAACACCGCACTGGCCCGGAGCTCTCCCCAGGCCGTGCTGTTCTCCCGTACGCCGGGATCGTCCTGGAACTCCAGGAGGAGGGTCTGCTCCAGCTCGCCCAGGGCGTCGAGCGGCGGCCCGTCGGGATCCCGGTCGGTGGTGTACCGCCCCGCGCGGTCGTTGATGAACTCCAGCGTCGCGCGCAGGATGCCCGCGCGGTCCTTGAAGTGGTAGTAGATCAACGCCGTGGACACGCCCGCCTCGGCGGCGAGCTCCTCCACGCGCAGGCCTCGGACACCGCGCCGGGCGATGACCCGCGCGGCCCCTTCCATGATTGCTGTTCGACGGTCGGCCACGATCCGACACCCTACCCGGAGCCCGGGCGATGGCATGAGGCCCCGATTGACCGAATCTGCAGTCAGCGGGGTGGGGCGGGCCGCGCCGGCGGCTGGATCAGTAGTCCGTGGTGTGGACCATGATCCGGTCGGGCAGCGCTTCCCAGCCGTGGACCTGGGCGGAGGGCAGGTCGACGTGGAACTGCTCGAAGTCGCGCAGGGAAGTCAAGCAGGAGACGTCGATGACGCCCCCGAGCTTTCCCCTGAGGCGGCACTCGACGAGGTTGGGGAAGACCTCCGGCAGCCGCTCGATCACGCGTTGGACGGTGACCACGCCCACTTGGTCTTCGAGGTGGATGCCGGTGACGCGGGACAGGACCGTGCCCGCAGGAAGCTCCGCAATGGAGCGCGCGTCCGTGGCGAGGAAGGCGAGCGATGGAAGGCTGGAGAGCTCCTGCCAGTTCCCGGCCGACAGCGGGCCGTCGAACTCCAGGGACATGAGTCCGGTGACGTGGCGGACGCCCTCGAGGACGTGCTCGGACGCGGCCTCGCCCACCAGGTAGAGCTCCTTCAGTGGCGCGTCCGGATGGAGGCGTTCCACGGACCAGTCCGACCGGAAGGAGCTCTCGATCCGTAGGTACTCGAGTGCCGCCAGCCCCTCCAGCGTGCGTGGGTCCAAGGCCGTCGCGGTCAGGATGCTCACTTCCCGGACCGGAAGCCCGGTGAGGGGGGACAGGTCGGTGAGCCGGGGGCAGCCGACAGCAACGAACCTGTCGAGTCCCGAGTGCCGCGCCAGCGCCCCCAAGTCTGCCACCTCGTGGTCCACGAGCCGCAGGTCCACCAGGGAGTGCCGGGCGAGGTACCCGTCCAGGGCGTGCACGGACACGTCCCGCCTGACATCCAGACGGTCCCCGCCCGCCCCCAGGCGCTCGAGCTGGTACAGCTGCTCGTCGGAGGTGACGGTGTAGTAGAGCTCGTCCGGGGCCAGCCGCGCGATGATCTCCTCCGCGTACCGGACGGTGTCGTAGCGCGACCAGGCCCACATGAGCTGGCTGCGCACGTCGAGGTACGGATGTCCGGCGTAACGGGCCAGGAAGGGCAGGGCGGCGTCCGACGAGATCCGGGAGGCCGCAAGGACCGTGTAGTACGCCTCCCTCTCGCCGACGGCCTCGGGGTCGGGCAAGAGATCCAGGATCAGCGGGCCCACCTCCGCCAGGGCTCGGGCCTCGTCGTCTCCCCGAGGCGGGATCAACCTGCCGGTGCGCTCCTCCACAGCCTCGCGCACGGACGGGGCCAGCGTCGTGGCGTGCTCCAGGCAGGCGGCGGCGAGCAGGTGGACGCGGAACCGGGTGCGCCGATCCACGGCGCGGTCGCCGATGGCCAGCAGGTCCTCGAAGATCGTCACGCGCTCGCGGGGCCGGGCCAGGGCCACCGCCATGCGGATGACGTCCTCCCACTGGTCGTCGGCGGCGTGCGAGGCGAGCAGGCCGAAATCACCCTCCTCCACGGCCGCCCGCGCACCCAGGAAATCCTGGAAGGTGCGGTGGACGAAGTCCACGCCTCCCGGTGCCGGTTCGCGCAGGAGACCGCTGCGCTGCAGGAAGTGCTCGAACACGGTCGCCGCGTCACCGAGGGCGGCCGCCTCCGGGACTGCGGGCAGGGCCCGGCCGATGATGTCCTCGGCCTGCGAACGGTCCATCTCCGTACGGCCGTTCTTGATCAGCCAGTACGCGAGCCGCTGGAGCAGGTCGAGCTGCGGCTCCTCCCGGAGGTCGGGAACCGCCATGTCGCGCTCCCGGTCCCGGCGGCTGACCAGCATCGAGAGCGCCGCCTCGTACAAGTCTTTGCGCCCGTGCGGGAGATAGCCCCGCCGATCGCGGTGGAGCGCGCAGATCAGACCGCACATCAGCGGGTTGGTGGCCAGTCGTCCGAGGTCGGCCTTGGTGCGGACGGCGGTGCGCAACTGCTTCTCGTACGCTTCGAGTTCGGCGTCGTCGCAGCCCTCGCCGCGGGCAGCCGTGTGCCAGCGCGAGATGAAGGTGGCGACGTCGGCCGGCCCCATGGCGGAGAGCGACAGTTCGCCGAACCCGTCCTCGGCGAGCCAGTCCTGGCCGACCGCCGACGGCCGTGAGGTGACCAGCCAGCGGTTCCCGCCGTCGTAGGTGTCGATCAGGTCCCGCAGCCAGCGCCGGGTCCGCTCCCGCTCGGGCTCCGGGATCTCGTCGATGCCGTCCACCAGGACCAGGCCCCGACCCGCGGCCAGGACCCGGTGCTCCCAGCCCACCGGCTGGGAGCCCGCCAGCGGGCAGCCGGTGGCCGCGAGGAAGTCCTTGGGGGCGGGCAGCCGCTCGCCGTGGCGGGTGAGCGTGCGCAGGGGGAGTACGAAGGGGACGCGATTGTCCAGGTATGCGGGGCGGTCCGCGCGGTCCTGCCGCGCGGCGGTGACGGCCAGCCACTGCACGAGCGTGGTCTTGCCCGACCCGGCCTCTCCCCGCAGGAGGACCCTGGGGGTGTGGGCCAGCGCCTGGTCCGCGGGCTGGGATTGGGGGGTCAGGGGCATGTCGGGACCCAGTGACAGATTGCCCCCGCCGCCGAGGGAGGCGATCCAGTCCCCGGGGGAGGAGGCCCGCTGTGCGCTCGCTTCCGTGCGCCGCAGCGGCACCGCCTCCAGGCTCAGGTACGCCACGTCCAGCGGCCACCGCGTCGGCGAGTTGCTCAGGTCGATCCCGTAGATGGTGAGCTTGCCGTGCTTCTTCGCGAGGTAGGGCAGGTACGCCGCCTCGAACGCGGCGTCCGCGGCGTCGGGCAGCGGCGTGCGCCTGATCAACTCGTCCGTCTTGGCCGTCAGTTCACCGACGGCCTGGGTCTGCTGGACCAGCGCGCGGGCGAGGAAGGTCTTGCGCTGGGTGAAGAACTCCAGGATGTGGAGGGCTGCCACGCCGACCAGGGCCTCGTAGAAGTACGTGGCGTCGGCGGAGAGGTGGCGCTCCGGACGGCCGCT
Organism: Streptomyces sp. NPDC054956; assembly: GCF_053609185.1. Taxonomy (NCBI): domain Bacteria; kingdom Bacillati; phylum Actinomycetota; class Actinomycetes; order Kitasatosporales; family Streptomycetaceae; genus Streptomyces; species Streptomyces sp. NPDC054956. Next base: position 12,969 of record NZ_JBSGXB010000173.1, read on the forward strand.
CGCACGGCGCAGTTCGCGGGCGAAGGCCTCCGGCCCGAGGCGGACGGCGTCGACATCGGTGATCGTGAGGTCGCCGAGGGCGTGGAGCGTCGTCGCGAGCGCGTCGGTGACGGCCTCGTGCTCGTCCGCCGGGATGCGGCGGGCGTTCGCGCCCAGGGCCTGCTGGACGAGGCTGGCAGCCAGGGCGCGCACGTCGTCCTCGGTGAGGGTGCGCTTCTCGCCCCTGAACGAGACGTAACCGGAGAGTCTGACCGGTTTGTCGACCAGGCCGGCCCCGGTGCCGTCGGCGACGAAGAACTTCTTGACGATGGGGCTGATGAAGGCAGTTGCCAGCTTGACCCCGATGGCCGTGGGTTCCATGCGTGCCCCCCGTAGAGCTGTGACCGGTCCCGAGGTGATCTTAAGCGCCGGGGTCCGCTCACCGCCGGGGTCCCGGGCGAAGAGTGGAGCAGGAGCCGGCTGCGGCATCATGGGCGCGGAACCAGGTGAGCGGGAGGGTGCAGTGCCTCAAGACGAGTCGCACGGCAGTGTCGTGGTGGCCGGGCGGTACCGCCTGCAGGAAAGGCTGGGCCGGGGCGGGATGGGGACCGTCTGGCGGGCCGTCGACGAGCTCCTCGGGCGGCCGGTCGCGGTCAAGGAACTCCACCTGGGCGAGGGCGACCCGGACGGGGTGGCCGCCGGAGCGCTGCGCGAGGCGCGTGCCGTGGCGCACGTGCGCCACCCCCATGTCGTCGTCGTCCACGACGTCGTCGAACACGACGGCCGGCCCTGCATCGTCATGGAGCTCGTCGACGGCGGCTCGCTCGCCGACCTGATCGCCGGCGGGAAGACGCTCACCCCGGTCGAGGCGGCCCGGACCGGGCTCGCCCTGCTCGGCGCCCTGACCGCGGCGCATTCCCGCGGGGTGCTCCACCGGGACGTCAAACCGGCCAACGTGCTGATGGAGGCCGGCACCGGCCGGGTGGTGCTCACCGACTTCGGCATCGCCCGGCTCTCCGGCGCCACCACCATCAGCGAGACGGGCGCGTTCGTCGGCTCGCCCGAGTACACCGCCCCCGAGCGCATACAGGGAGCCGAGGCCGGCCCGGCCTCCGACCTGTGGTCGCTCGGCACGCTGATGTGCGCCGCGCTGACCGGGGAGTCGCCCTTCCGCCGCGATTCGCTGGGCGGCATCCTGCACGCCGTCGTCTCCGGCGAGGTCCGGCCGCCCGCGCAGGCGGGGCCGCTGCTGCCCGTCGTCCGGGGGCTGCTGGAGCGGGACCCGGAGCGCAGGATGGCGGCGCCCGAGGCCGAGCGGCTGCTCTTGGAGTACCTGGCCGGAGGCGGTGGCCGGCAGCCCGCCGACCGGGTCCCCACCTCCGCCTACGCATCCGTGCCCATGCCCGTGCTCGGCTCCGGCTCCGAGCCGGTCCCGGACTCCGAGGGGTTGACCGCGCCCGCCGTGGCCCCGCGTCCGACGGGCAAGCAGCTCGTCGCCGGCCGGCCGGGTCTGCGCGCCGGGCTGATCGCGGCCGCCCTCGTCCTGGCGGTGACCGGGGGCGTGCTCGGCCTCCCGCTGCTCGGCGGCGACGACGCGGAGCAGGGGCGGCGGACCGCGTCCGGCGCCTCGGGGTCGCCGGCGGCCCCGTCGGCGACCCCGCCGTCCGAGACCCCCTCTTCCCCGACCCCGTCCCGGACCCCGTCCCAGACCCCGGTGAGCGGGACCCCGGCCGCGACCCCGGTCACGGCTCCGGGTGCGGCGCCCTCCGGGTACAAGACCTTCTCCGACCCGCAGGGCTTCGCCATCGCCGTGCCCGAGGAGTTCCAGCGGGTCGCCGAGGGCCCGCGGGTCTTCTACATCTCCCAGGACGGTGCCTTCCGCGTCGGAATCCTGGTGAAGACGCAGGTCGCCGGAGGTCCGCTCGAAGCGATGCGCAGGTCCCACGCGGCGGGCCCGGACAACAACCCCGGCTACCGCGACGGCACGGTCGTTTCGACGACCCACCGCGGACTCCCCGCGGCCCTCTGGCAGTTCACCTGGGACGGCTTCACCCCGGCCGAAGGGGCCCGGCACACCTACGACACCTGCTGGGACGAGAACGGCAGGACGTACGACATCTGGGTCTCCGCACCGGTCGGCCGGCAGGCGGAGGCGAAGCGCCACTTCGACATCGCCCTGGCCACCTTCGGCCCCGGTGCGGCGGGCCCGGTCACTCCCTGAGATCCGCGGACGGCCCCGGCGCACCGGACGGCGGGGCCGGGGGCGCCGGCGCCGCCCCGGCACCCCTCAGGTCCTCGGCACCCCTCAGGTCCCCAGCACCACCAGGCCGTCCGTCGTCCGCAGGCTGCCCGGTGCCAGCGGGGCGAAGGTGCGGGGGAGCGCCAGGCCCGGGAGGCCGCCGTCCGCGGCCGGCTCCGGCGCGTCGAAGAGGTACGCCGCCTCCGCGGCGCTGTCGCTGACCAGGTGCGGCCCTGCCGCCCCGCAGGCCGCCCGCCCTGCCGCGCTCCGCCCGTCCATCCAGGCCGCCCGGCCCGCGACCCGGCTCAGCGGGGTCCGGAAGACGCTGCGCAGGTGCCGCAGCGTCTCCGCGGTGACCGGCACGGGCCCCGGAGCGGTCCCCGCGTCGGCGGCTCCGGCTTCCGCCTCCTGTGCCGGGCCCGTGGTGGCGTCCGGGGGGATCGCCCCGGCCAGCAGCAGCGCCAGCAGCACCGGTACCGCCTTGCGCCGCAGCGCCTCGGTGGCCCGGCCCAGCCGGTGCGCGTGCGCGCCGGGAAGCGACAGCGCGAGGCTGCCGGCCGCGTCGCCGAGCGCGAGCGGAACCGCCGCGCAGACCACGCCCGGCGCGTATTCGCGCAGGTCGAAGACGGGCGCTCCGGGAGCCACCGAGTCCAGCGCCGAGAACAGGGCCCGGCTGTCGGTGATGGTCCGCTCGGTGAGCCGGGCGGGCCGGTGCCGGGCCACGTGGTCGGCCCGGCCGTCGTGGTCGAGCTGGCTCAGCAGGCACTTGCCCACCGCGCTCGCGTGCGCGGCGTCCCGGAAGTCCACCCACTCCCGCACGGGCGGGGCGCCGGGCCCGTCCGCCATCTGGGTGATCCGGAGCTCCCCCTCAGCGTCCCGG
>NZ_JBSGXB010000174.1:0-16048 GCF_053609185.1 Streptomyces sp. NPDC054956
GACCCCCGTCCTGGCTCCCGGCTTCGCCGGAGCCGACCGGTTCGGCTTCGCCGGGCTCGGCCGTACCGGCTTCGGCCCCGGGCTCGGGGGCGCCGGCTTCGGCGGAGGCGTCCGGTACGGCTTCGCCGTCCCCGCTCCCGGCTTCGCCGGAGCCGGCCGGTTCGGGTGCGCCGGGCTCGGCCGTAGCGGCTTCGGCGGAGGCGTGCGGTGTGGCGGTGTCGTCCCCGTTCCCGGCTTCGCCGGAGCCGTGTTCGGCCGCGGGGGCGGCTTCCGGCTCGGGGGCGGCCTGGTCCTCCGCGGGTGCGGGGGTGGCGGGGTCGGTGCTCACAGGGTGCTCCAGTCCTGATCGGGGTAGCGGTGGACGGGCGCCGAGACGTCGTCCAGCGCTTGGCGGATCTCCACCGGAAGACTAAGCGTCTCCACCGACAGGGCCGCCCCGAGCTGCGCCGACGTGCGCGCGCCGATGATCGGGGCGGCCACCCCCGGGCGGTCGCGGACCCACGCCAGGGCCACCTGGAGCGGGGTGACCGCCAGGCCGTGGGCGGCCGTCGCCACCGCGTCCACGATCCGGCTCGCCGGTTCGTCCAGGTACGGGTCCACGAACGCGGCCAGGGTTTCGGAGGCGCCGCGGGAGTCCGCCGGGGTGCCGGAGCGGTACTTGCCCGTCAGGACGCCCCGGCCCAGGGGCGAGGAGGGGAGGAGCGAGACGCCCAGGTCCAGTGCCGCCGGCAGCACCTCCCGCTCCACGCCGCGCTGGAGCAGGGAGTACTCCATCTGCGTGGACGCCAGCCGGGTCCGAACCCCCGGCGCCGCGAGCTGCCAGGTCGCCGCCTTCGCCAGCTGCCAGCCGCTGAAGTTCGACACGCCCGCGTACCGCGCCCGCCCGCTGCTCACCGCGATGTCCAGCGCCTGGAGGGTCTCCTCCATCGGGGTCCAGGGATCGAAGGCGTGGACCTGCCAGAGGTCGACGTAATCCGTGTCCAGCCGGGCCAGCGAATCGTCCAGGGCCGCCAGCAGATGGCCGCGGGAGCCGTCGAAGCGGCGCTCCGGGTCCGCGACCCCGCCGGCCTTGGTCGCGATCACCAGATCCCGCCGGGCCACGACGGAACCGATCAACTGACCGAGGAGGTACTCCGCCTCACCGCCCCCGTACACGTCGGCGGTGTCGACGAGCGTGCCGCCCGCGTTCCAGAACGTCTTCAACTGCGCGGCCGCTTCCGCCTCGTCCGGTCCGTCCGCCGACCGGCCCCAGGTCAGTGTGCCGAGACCGATCCGGGAGACGCGCAGTCCGGTGCGGCCGAGATGCCTCTGCTCCATGAGGGCTGAGACTACTGCGGCGCTGACGCGGGGCACCCTGGCGCGCTACAGTCCCCGCAGACCTACGTTACTGATCGGTAAACCGGTAAGGGGACGACACATGCGGCTCGGCATCAATCTCGGCTACTGGGGCGCTGGCATGGACGCCGACAACCTCGCCGTCGCGCAGGAGGCCGACCGTCTCGGCTACGACGTCTGCTGGGCAGCGGAGGCCTACGGATCGGACGCTCCCACCGTGCTCGCCTGGGTCGCCGCCCAGACCGAGCGCATCGACGTGGGCTCCGCGATCCTGCAGATCCCGGCCCGCCAGCCCGCGATGACGGCCATGACGGCCGCCACCCTCGACTCCCTGACCAAGGGCCGCTTCCGGCTCGGCCTCGGCGTCTCCGGACCGCAGGTCTCCGAGGGCTGGTACGGCGTCAAGTTCGACAAGCCGCTCGCCCGCACCCGCGAGTACGTGGAGATCGTCCGCAAGGCGATGAGCCGCGAGCGGCTCTCCTACGAGGGCGAGCACTGGACCCTGCCGCTGCCCGACGGCCCGGGCAAGCCCCTGAAGCTGACGGTGCACCCCGAGCGCGAGCACATCCCGCTCTACATCGCCGCCATCGGGCCCAAGAACCTGGAGCAGACCGGCGAGATCGCCGACGGCGCGCTGCTGATCTTCCCGGCCGCCGAACACCTCGAGGCCACCGCCCTCACGCACATCCGGGCGGGCCGCGAGAAGGCCGGGCTGACGATGGACGGCTTCGACGTCTGCCCGACCGTGCCGCTGGCGCTCGGCGAGGACGTGAACGCGCTCGCCGACATGTTCCGCCCGTACACCGCCCTGTACGTGGGCGGCATGGGCAGCCGCAAGCAGAACTTCTACAACCAGCTCGCCCAGCGCATGGGATACGAGAAGGAAGCCGCCGAGGTCCAGGACAAGTACCTGGCGGGCGACAAGCAGGGCGCGGCCGCCGCCATCCCGCACTCGCTGATCGACTCCACCACCCTGCTGGGCACGGTCGAGCGCATCGCGGACGGGATGCGGGCCTACGCGGAGGCCGGGGTCACCACCCTGACGCTCGCCCCCGCCGGCTTCACCCTCGACGAGCGGATCGCCGCCCTGCGGGCCGGCACCGAGGCCATGGAGCTCGCGGGTCTCGCCTGACGGATGTGGAACAAGGGCTCTGCGGCCGTGGTGGGGGCTCGGGGGGTCTTCCCCGCCACGGCCGACACAGCCAACAACGCGCGCGGTGCCCGCGGGGTTACGCCCCCGGGCCCGCCGGTCGCGCGGCCGATCGGTTCGGCCGCGCCGTTCGAGCAAGCCGTTCGAGCATGCCGGTCGAGCATGCCGGTCGACCGTAGCCTTCCGCCGCGCCGTTCCGCCGTGCCATTCGGCCGAGTCGCGGTCGCATCCGGTTGCCCGGCCCGCGGATCGGCCTTTGACTCGATGCATGCTCTCCGCACACAGCCTGTTCCAGGAGATCGTCGACCACGACGATTCCTTCCAGCTGTTCTGCTCCATCGCCGCGGGCGGCGAGGCGCAGGGCGGCTGGGAGAACGCCCGGATCGCGGCCCTGGTCCCCGACTCCATGCGCGACCTCGCACCCAAGATCACCCGGCACGGGGCCGACGAGGACAAGCACGGCCGGATCTTCGACGCGCTGCTGCGCAAGCGCGGCCTGTCGCCGGTCCCCGTCCCGCCCGAGACCGACTACACGATGCTGCTGGAGCGGCGCGGCATCGGCCTGAGCCACGAGAAGCTGCGCGGCGAGCGGGCCCTGTCCGAAGAGGACATCGTCGTCTACCTCGCGCACAGCCGGGTCACCGAACAGCGCGCCGCCGACCAGATGGACATGCTGGTGGGGCACTTCGGGGACCACCCCGAGCTGGGCAAGGCCATCCGCATGATCGGCGCGGACGAGGACAACCACCTGGCCTACTGCCACGAGGAACTGCTCCGCCTCGCCCGCGCCGGCCACGGCCGCACCATCCACCGGGTGCTGCGCGAGTGCGCGCTCGCCGAGATCGCCGTCTACCGGGACGTGAGCCTCGCCGTCATGGACCACATGGGACGGATCCTGCGCTGGCCCGCGCCCAAGGCGCTCGCCCTCGCCGCCGGGATCCGCGGGATGTACGCGTACGAGCGGTTCGCCGGCTGGCACCGGATGGTGGACCTGCGCCGGCCCGAGCGCAGCAACCCGCTGGGCGGCCCGGCCACGACGGCGCCGGAGTTCGCCTGACCGGCCCCGCCGCCCGGCCCGCGCGGTCCTCCCCGCCCCGGGGCCGGATCGGAGGCCGGATCAGAGCCAGCCGCGCCGCTTGAACATCCGGTGCAGGCCCAGGCACACGGCCACCATCACCACGACCACCGCCGGATAGCCCCAGCGGTGCCTCAGTTCCGGCATGTGGTCGAAGTTCATCCCGTAGATCCCCGCCACCATCGTCGGGACCGCCGCCATGGCCGCCCAGGCCGAGATCTTGCGCATGTCGTCGTTCTGCCGGACGCCCATCTGCGCCAGGTGCGCCGCCAGCGCGTCCGAGAGCAGCCGGTCCAGGCCCTCGATGTACTCGTTCGCCTTGGTCAGGTGGTCGGCGACGTCGCGGAAGAACGGCTGGGCGTGCTCGTGCACGAAGGGCACGTCCCCGAAGGCGAGCCGGTCCATCGGCTGGAGCAGCGGACTGGTGGCCCGGCGGAACTCCAGGACCTGCCGCTTGAAGGCGTAGATCCGGGCCGCGGTGTTCTTGGTGTCCGCCGAGTTCGGCGCGAACACCTCCGCCTCCAGCTCCTCCAGGTCCGCCTGCAGCTCGGCGGCGACCTCGATGTAGTGGTCCACCACCGCGTCCGAGACCGCGTAGAGCACCGCCGTCGGACCGTGCCTGAGGACCTCGGGCTCCTGCTCCAGCCGGTGGCGCACGGCGGTCAGCGCGGCCCCCTCGCCGTGCCGGACCGTGACCACGAAGGAATCGCCGATGAACAGCATCAGCTCGCCCGTGGTCACCCGGTCCGCGTCGTCGTCGTACATCACCGGCTTGAGGACCACGAAGAGCGAATCGTCGTAGACCTCCAGCTTCGGCCGCTGGTGCGCGGTCAGCGCGTCCTCCACCGCCAGCGGGTGCAGCCCGAACTCGAGGCTGACGTGCTCGAACTCCTTCTCCGTCGGCTCGTGCATCCCCACCCACAGGAAGGCGTCGCCGGTGGCCCGCGCCTCGTCCAGGGCATCGGAGAAGTCCTCGGGGGCCGCGGAGCGGCGGCCGTCGCGGTACATCGCGCAGTCCACAATCACCCGGGCATTGTTCCCTGCCCACGGCCCGCCCGCACACCGGCCGGGCCGCATAGGCTGGCCCGCATGGCCACGCTGATCCTCGTACGACACGGGCGGTCCACCGCCAACACCGCAGGGCTGCTCGCCGGATGGACCCCGGGAGTGAGCCTCGACGAGCACGGAGCCGGGCAGGCCGCGGCGCTGCCCGGGCGGCTCGCCGGGATCCCGCTCGCCGCCGCCGTCACCAGCCCGCTGCAGCGGTGCGCCGAGACCCTGGCCCCGCTGCTGGCCGACCGGCCCGAGCTGCCGCTGCACACCGACGAGCGGATCGGCGAGTGCCACTACGGCGACTGGTCGGGCCGCAAACTCTCCGAGCTCTCCGAAGAACCCCTGATGCGGATCGTCCAGCAGCACCCCTCGGCTGCGGCCTTCCCCGGCGGCGAGTCCATGCGGGCCATGCAGGCCCGCGCGGTGGACTGCGTACGCGACTGGAACGCGCGGATCGAGGAGGAGCACGGCAGCGACGCCGTCTTCCTGATGTGCTCGCACGGCGACATCATCAAGTCCGTCGTCGCGGACGCCCTCGGCATGCACCTGGACCTCTTCCAGCGGATCCACGTGGACCCCTGCTCGGTCACCGCGATCCGCTACACGCCGACCCGGCCGTTCCTGCTCCGGCTCGGCGACACCGGGGACTTCGCCTCGTTCGCGCCCCGCGAAACCCCGGCCCCCGACAAAGCACTCGAAGACGGCGGCGACGGGGTCGTGGGAGGCGGTGCGGGCGCGGTGTGATCGAACGGCGCAGTAGGGTGGACGGGCCAACACATGGGCGCAGCCTGCCCTGCTGCCGACACTTGGAGACTGGACGTGCCCCGTCAGGTGTTCCTCTACGACCCGCCGGACCGCTTCGTGGCCGGCACGGTCGGCCTGCCTGGACGCCGTACGTTCTTCCTGCAGGCCTCCACCGGCCCCCGCGTCACCAGCGTCTCCCTGGAGAAGACCCAGGTCGCGGCGCTCGCCGAGCGGATGGACGAGCTGCTGGACGAGGTCGTACGGCGCACCGGGGGCAATGCCCCGGTCCCGGCCGTCGCCCCCGCCGAGGCGACCGACACCGCACCTCTGGACGTCCCCGTCGACGAGGAGTTCCGCGTCGGCACCATGGCCCTGGCCTGGGACGGCGAGGACCAGCGCATGATCGTCGAAGCGCAGGCCCTCGTGGAACTCGACGCCGACTCGGAGGAGGACCTCGCCGAGGCGGAGGAGCGGCTGCTCCAGGACGAGGAGAACGGCCCGCCGATGCTGCGCGTGCGGCTCACCGGCGCCCAGGCCCGTGCCTTCGCCAAGCGGGCCCTGGACGTGGTCAACGCCGGCCGCCCGCCCTGCCCGCTGTGCAGCCTGCCGCTGGACCCGGAGGGGCACGTCTGCCCGCGCCAGAACGGCTACCGGCGCCAGGCGTGAACACCACGGGGGAGCTCGAACAGCTGCTGGCCCACGGGGAGCTCACGGTCGTCGGCCGCATCCGCGAGGCGTCCAACGCCGTCCTGCGGTGCACCGTCACCCACGGGGGCGTGAGCGCCGACTGCGTCTACAAGCCGGTCAAGGGCGAGCGCCCGCTGTGGGACTTCCCCGACGGGAACCTCGCCCAGCGCGAGGTCGCCGCCTACCTGGTCTCCGAGGCCACCGGCTGGGGACTGGTCCCGCCGACCGTGCTGCGCGACGGACCGTACGGCGAGGGCATGGTCCAGCAGTGGATCGAGACGGGGGACTCCCCGGGGGACGGCCTGCTCGCCCTCGTGGAGGGCGAGGAAGCGGGGGAGGGCTGGCGGCCCGTCGCCTTCGCCGAGGTCGGCGAGGGCCGCACCGCGCTCCTCGTCCACGCCGACGACGAGCGGCTGCGCCGGCTCTGCGTCCTCGACGCCGTGATCAACAACGGCGACCGCAAGGGCGGCCACCTGCTGCCCGCCCCCGACGGACGGCTCTACGGCATCGACCACGGGGTGACCTTCCACACCGAGGACAAGCTGCGCACCCTGCTCTGGGGCTGGGCGGGCGAGCCGCTGACCGACGAGGCACGGGCCGTGCTGGGCTCCCTGGAGGCCGCACTGGCCCCGGGAGAGCCCCTCGCCACCCGGCTGGCCGAACTGGTCACCACCGCCGAGCTGGCCGCCGTACGGGCCCGGGTGGCCCTGCTGCTGCGCACCGGGAGGCATCCGCAGCCTTCCGGGCAGTGGCCGGCGATCCCCTGGCCGCCCGTCTGAGCGGGCCGTTCGCGAGCAGAGCGGCCCAGGTCCCACACGCACAGAACCGGCCATGGCGCAAGAGTGCCGATCAAGACAACAGTGCAGGTCCGGTTCGTTTTCGGAACACCCGTCCGGTTACGCTCGACGCATGCATGCCTGGCCCGCTTCTGAGGTCCCCGCCCTGCCTGGCAAGGGCCGCGACCTCCAGATCCACGACACCGCGACCCAGGGGACGATCACCCTCGCCCCCGGTCCCGTCGCCCGAATCTACGTCTGCGGAATCACCCCGTACGACGCGACCCACATCGGTCACGCGGCGACCTACAACGCGTTCGACCTCGTGCAGCGCGTGTGGCTCGACACCAAGCGACAGGTTGTGTACGTCCAGAACGTCACGGACGTGGACGATCCGCTGCTCGAGCGGGCGCTGCGCGACAACCAGGACTGGACCGAGCTCGCCGAACGCGAGACGGCCCTCTTCCGCGAGGACATGACCGCCCTGCGGATGCTGCCCCCGCAGCACTACATCGGCGCCGTCGAGGCCATACCCGGCATCGTGCCGCTGGTCGAGCGGCTGCGGGACGCGGGTGCCGCCTACGAGCTCGACGGCGACGTCTACTTCTCCGTCGAGTCCGACCCGAACTTCGGCAAGGTCTCGAACCTGGACGCCGAGGCCATGCGGCTGCTCTCCGCGGAGCGGGGCGGCGACCCCGAGCGCCCGGGCAAGAAGAACCCCCTCGACCCCATGCTGTGGATGGCCGCCCGTCCGGGCGAGCCCAGCTGGGACGGCGCCTCGCTGGGCCGCGGCCGGCCCGGCTGGCACATCGAGTGCGTGGCCATCGCCCTGGACCACCTGGGGATGACCTTCGACATCCAGGGCGGCGGCTCCGACCTCGCCTTCCCGCACCACGAGATGGGCGCCTCGCACGCGCAGGTCCTGACGGGCGAGTTCCCGATGGCCAAGGCGTATGTGCACGCGGGCATGGTCGCGCTGCACGGCGAGAAGATGTCGAAGTCCAAGGGCAACCTGGTCTTCGTCTCCGCCCTGCGGCGGGCCGGGGTGGACCCGGCGGCGATCCGCCTGGCCCTGCTCTCCCACCACTACCGCGCCGACTGGGAGTGGACCGACGAGGTCCTCGCCGAGGCGGTGGCCCGCCTGGAGCGCTGGCGCGCGGCCGTCTCCCGCCCGGACGGCATCCCGGCCGACGCCCTGGTCGAGGAGGTCCGCGAGGCCCTCGCCAACGACCTGGACGCGCCCGCGGCCCTCGCGGCCGTGGACCGCTGGGTCGAGCGTCAGCTCGTCACGGACGAGAACGACGAGTCGGCCCCGGGCCTGGTCTCGCGCACGGTCGACGCCCTCCTGGGCGTGGCGCTGTAGCAGCGGCGGGCAGTACGGAAGAAGCGCGCCCCGGCCCCGTGCCGGCGGCGCGCTTCGCCGTTCACCGCGTCACTGCACGACGGTCACCGGCGGGTGCCGGGGATCGGCGGGGCACGCGTAGAACTGGAGGGCGTAGCCGCGGCCCACGGTCACGTCCGTGGGGGCGGCGGACGCGCCCTGAGGCTCCTCGACGGGACGCCAGCCGGAGTTCTCGCCGTGCCACTCGGTGTGGTCGACGGTGAGCAGCGGCTCGCCGACGGCCGCGCACTCCCCGCAGCGCAGCTCCTCCGGCCCGCCCGAGCTGCGGAAGGTGAAGGGGGCGGCCCAGCCGCCGGCCTTCCAGCCGGGCGCGACGGACAGGTCCTCCCGGTAGGCGAGGGAGCGGTCCTCCTCCCAGCGACGGATCCGCCCGGCCAGCTCCTCGTCCACATCGTGCGCGGCCGGGTACTCGCGGACCTGCTCCGGATGGAGCACGCACGGGACCGGCACCAGCTCGTACGTCCCGACGTAGGCCGGCTCCGGCGGGTCGGCCAGGACCTCCGCCACCTCGCCGGCCCGCCGCCACCGCAACTGGACGGCCTCCGAGCCCTCCCGCTCCTCGATGTCGATGAACGGGCACCACAGCACCTGGAGGAGGTCGGTGCCCTCGGGGAACGGCAGGCCGGGGACGTCCCGGGCGTACAGCTGCGCCACCGGTATCAGGGGGTGCGGGCCCTCGGGCAGGAGCGACGGGTCGTGGCCGGCCTGGATCCGGGAGACCTCGGCGTGGTCCTCGTCGGTCCAGACGTCGAGGGCGCGGATCCGCCGGAGCGCGCGGACCTCCTCGGGCGTGTTCAGCTCGAAGGGGGCGTCGTGCTCCTGCGAGCACGACGCCCACGCCTCACCGGCCGGCCAGAGCAGCGGCCCGCCCACCGAGCTGTCGTGCACGGTGGGCGAACCGGGGCGCGGGTGCAGCCGGGTCGCGGTCCTGGCCAGGTCCGCGAGCTCCGGGAACACCGAAGCCGCGTCGAGCGGGCGCGGGGGCGTCGTGCGGGTCATGCCGTTCCTCCTGAGTGCGAGATCCGTATCGAAACACGGCCCACCGACAGGAGGTTCGGGCGGGGCGGGGCGGGGTGGGGGGAGTGCGGCCGGGTCAGGCCTCGGCCTCCGGGGGTGTGTCCTCCTCGGTCCCGTCCGGGGCCGCGGCCGGGGGCTCCTCGGTCGGCTCCGGGTCCGGCTTGCGCTTCGGGGGGCGGGTCAGGCCGCTGGAGGTGTCCCGCAGGTACGAGCCGTCGCCCGGTTCCGTCGCGGCCGAGGGGTCGCGCCGCCGCAGGTACCGCTCGAACTCCCGGGCGATGGCCTCGCCCGAGGCCTCCGGCAGGTCCGCCGTGTCGCGGGCCTCCTCCAGCGTCTGGACGTACTCCGCCACCTCGCTGTCCTCGGCGGCCAGTTGGTCCACGCCCAGCTGCCACGCCCGCGCGTCCTCGGGGAGTTCGCCCAGCGGGATCCGGATGTCGATCAGATCCTCGAGGCGGTTCAGCAGGGCCAGCGTGGCCTTGGGGTTGGGGGGCTGCGAGACGTAGTGCGGCACCGCCGCCCACAGGGACACCGCCGGCACCCCGGCATGGGTGCAGGCCTCCTGCAGGATGCCCACGATCCCCGTCGGGCCCTCGTACTTCGTCTCCTCCAGGTCCATCGTCCGCGCCAGATCGGCGTCCGAGGTCACCCCGCTGACCGGCACCGGGCGGGTGTGCGGGGTGTCACCCAGCAGCGCCCCCAGGATGACGACCATCTCCACGCCCAGCTCATGGGCGAAGCCGAGGATCTCGTTGCAGAACGACCGCCAGCGCATGGACGGTTCGATGCCCCGCACCAGCACCAGGTCGCGCGGCTTGGTGCCGCCGATCCGGACCACCGACAGACGCGTCGTCGGCCACGTGATCTTCCGGACCCCGTTGTCCAGCCACACCGTCGGCCGGTTGACCTGGAAGTCGTAGTAGTCCTCGGCGTCCAGAGCCGCGAAGACCTCGCCCTTCCACTCCCGGTCCAGGTGCGCGACCGCACCGGAGGCCGCGTCACCCGCGTCGTTCCAGCCCTCGAACGCGGCCACCATGACCGGGTCGATCAGCTCGGGCACGCCCTCAAGCTCGATCACCCAGGTCTCCTTCCGAAGTTCCCTTGCGTACGTGGGTCAGCCTAAGCCTTGATGCGACGCCTGCCACAGCCCACGACAGAGGGGCGGTTCCCCTCGGAACCGCCCCTCTGCCCGCGCGCACCGCCGGTTATGCCTTCTCGGCCAGCATCTGCTCGACCCGGCCGCGCACTTCGGCGCTGTCCAGACCGCGGATCGTCACCGTCGTGCGGCGGCGCAGCACGTCGTCCGCCGTCTCGGCCCACTCGTTGTCACGGGCGTAGGCCACCTGCGCCCAGATCTCCGGACCGGCCGGGTGGATCCGCTCGGCCAGCGCCGGGTCCTCGTTCGCGAGCCGCGCGATGTCGAAGGCCAGCGAGCCGTAGTGCGAAGCCAGGTGGCGGGCGGTCAGCGGGTCCATCCGGGAGCCCGGCTCGCGGTCCACGAGCAGCCGGTGCGCCACCGCGTTCGGGTTGGCGACACCGGGCAGAGCGATCCGGCGTACGAGCGACTTCACCGGCTCCATGTCCTCGGTCAGCGGGCTGCCGGGGAGCTTGGCCAGCTTGTCCATGACCACGCGGCCGATGTGCCGGTACGTCGTCCACTTGCCGCCGGCCACCGACAGCATGCCGCCCGCGCCCTCGGAGACGACCGTCTCGCGCTTGGCCTTCTCGACGCCGCCGGGGCCGCCGGGCAGCACCCGCAGGCCCGCGAAGGCGTACGTCATCAGCGAGCGGTCCAGATCGGCGTCCTTCACCGAGAAGGCCGCCTCGTCCAGGATCTGCTGGATGTCGGCCTCGGTGGCCCGCACGTCCGCCGGGTCGCCCTCGTACGCCTCGTCGGTGGTGCCCAGCAGCAGCTGGTCCTCCCACGGCAGGGCGAAGGTGATGCGGTACTTGTCGATCGGGGTGGCCATGGCGGCCTTCCACGGCGACTTGCGCTTCATCACGATGTGCGCGCCCTTGGACAGGCGGATCGACGGCATCGAGTGCTTGTCCTCCATGCGCCGCAGGTGGTCCACCCACGGGCCGGTGGCGTTGAGCACGACGCGGGCGTCCACTCCGAACTCGGTGCCGTCCAGACGGTCCTTGAGCTCGGCGCCGGAGACCCGGCCGCGCGTCATGCGCAGACCGGTGACCTCGGCGTGGTTCAGGACGACCGCGCCCGACTCGACGGCCGCGCGGACCGTCATGACGGCGACGCGCGAGTCGTTCATCTGGTGGTCGTAGTAGACGGCGACGGCCTTCAGGTCGTCCGTCTTCAGACCCGGGTTGTCGGCGGCGGCACGGGCCGGCGAGATGATCTTGCCCATGCCGTCGCCGAAGGCGGACAGCGCCGAGTACGCGAACACGCCCGCGCCCAGCTTCGCCGCGCCGACCGGACCGCCCTTGTACACCGGGAGGTAGAAGGTGAGCGGGTTGACCAGGTGCGGGGCCACGTCCTTGGCCAGCACCCGGCGCTCGTGGTGGTTCTCGGCGACCAGCTTGACCGAACCGGTCTGCAGGTAGCGCAGGCCGCCGTGGACCAGCTTGGAGGAGGCGGAGGAGGTGGCGCCGGCGAAGTCGCCGGCGTCCACCATGGCGACCCGCAGACCCGACTGCGCGGCGTGCCAGGCCACCGAGGTGCCCAGGATTCCACCGCCGATGACCAGCAGGTCGTACGTGGCCTTCGCCAGCTGCTCACGGGTCTCGGCGCGGCTCGCGTTCGAACCGGCGGTCGGGTGCGTACCCAGGGTGGGAACGCTCTGCAGGGTGCTCATATCTCTCTTAGCTCCTCGTCGATTGACTCAGCTGAGTGCGGTCAGCTGGCGTCTTCGTCGTCGACCCAGCCCATGGACCGCTCCACGGCCTTGAGCCAGCTCTTGTACTCGCGCTCCCGCTGCTCGGCGGGCATCCGCGGGGTCCACTCCGCCGCGCGGCGCCAGTTGGCGCGCAGGGCGTCGGTGTCGGGCCAGAAGCCGACGGCCAGACCGGCGGCGTAGGCGGCGCCGAGGCAGGTGGTCTCGGCGACCATCGGGCGCACCACGGGGGCGTCCAGGAAGTCCGAGAGCGTCTGCATCAGCAGGTTGTTGGAGGTCATGCCGCCGTCGACCTTCAGGGCCGCGAGCTCGACGCCCGAGTCCTTGGTCATGGCGTCGGTGATCTCGCGGGTCTGCCAGGCGGTGGCCTCCAGGACGGCACGGGCGATGTGCGCCTTGGTGACGTACCGGGTGAGGCCGGTGATCACACCGCGGGCGTCGGAGCGCCAGTACGGGGCGAACAGGCCGGAGAAGGCCGGCACGAAGTACGCGCCGCCGTTGTCCTCCACGGAGGAGGCCAGGGTCTCGATCTCGGCCGCGGACTTGATCAGGCCCATCTGGTCGCGCATCCACTGGACGAGCGAGCCGGTGACGGCGATGGAGCCCTCCAGCGCGTAGACCGGCTTCTGGTCGCCGATCTGGTAGCCGACCGTGGTCAGCAGGCCGCTGTAGGAGTTGATGATCTTGTCGCCGGTGTTCATCAGCATGAACGTGCCGGTGCCGTACGTGGACTTCGCCTCGCCCTCGGCGAAACAGGTCTGGCCGAACAGCGCGGCCTGCTGGTCACCGAGCGCCGAGGCGACCGGGACACCGGCGAGGACGCCGTCCTTGACGTGGCCGTAGACCTCGGCGGAGGACTTGATCTCCGGGAGGACGTTGAGCGGCACGTCCATGGACTCGGCGATCTTCTCGTCCCAGGCCAGGGTGTGCAGGTTCATCAGCATGGTGCGCGAGGCGTTGGTGACGTCGGTGACGTGCACACCGCCCTGGGCGCCGCCGGTGAGGTTCCAGATGACCCAGGAGTCCATGGTGCCGAAGAGGATGTCCCCGGCCTCGGCGCGCTCGCGCAGGCCCTCGACGTTGTCGAGCAGCCAGCGGACCTTGGGGCCGGCGAAGTAGCTCGCCAGCGGCAGGCCGGTCTCGCGGCGGAAGCGGTCCTGGCCGACGTTGCGGCCGAGCTCCTTGCACAGGGCGTCGGTGCGGGTGTCCTGCCAGACCAGCGCGTTGTGCACCGGCTCGCCGGTGTGCTTGTCCCACAGGACGGTGGTCTCGCGCTGGTTGGTGATGCCGACCGCCTTGACGTCAGCGGCGGTGATCTCGGCCTTGGCGATGGCCGAGGCGACGACCTCCTGGACGTTGGTCCAGATCTCGGCGGCGTCGTGCTCGACCCAGCCCGGCTTCGGGAAGATCTGCTCGTGCTCCTTCTGGTCGACGGCGACGATGCGGCCGTCGCGGTCGAAGACGATGCAGCGGGAGGAGGTGGTGCCCTGGTCGATCGCGGCGATGAAGGGGCCGGTGCTGCTGGTCATGGTGGCTGCTCCTGGCAGGTGTCGAAGTAGGCGGAATCAGAATGGCGGTGCGGGTGGCGCCGTGGTGCCGATGCTGATCAGGCGAACGCGATGTTGTACAGACCGCCGGCGAGCGCGGCACCCGCGAGGGGGCCGAGAACCGGGATCCAGGAGTAGCTCCAGTCCGAGCCGCCCTTGTTGGGAAGCGGCAGCAGGGCGTGGACGATGCGCGGGCCCAGGTCGCGGACCGGGTTGATGGCGTAGCCGGTCGGGCCGCCCAGCGAGAGGCCGATGCCGACGACCACGAACGAGGTGATCAGGACGCCGATGACGCCGAGGCCCTTGCCGTCGTCCTGCAGGCCCTGGGTCAGGATGGCCAGGACCAGGACGGCGGTGCCGATGATCTCGGTCGTGAGGTTCTGGACGACGTTGCGGATCTCGGGGCCGGTGGAGAAGACGCCGAGGACCGGGCCGGCCTGGTCGTGCGGGTGCGGGTCCTCGGGGCCGAGCTTGGCGTCACGGATGTGCTCGGGGTCGGACAGGTGCGCACGGAACTGGCCGTAGTAGGTGATCCACATCAGGACCGAGCCGATCATCGCGCCGAGCAGCTGGCCGGCGAAGTAGACCGGTACGTCGCTCCAGTCGCCGTTCTTGATCGCGAGGCCGACGGTGACCGCCGGGTTGAGGTGCGCACCGGAGAGCGGTGCGGACACGTACGCGGCGATCAGGACCGCGAAGCCCCAGCCGAAGGTGATCGCGAGCCAGCCGGCGTTGCGGGCCTTGGAGCTCTTGAGCGTCACTGCGGCGCAGACGCCACCGCCGAGCAGTGTGAGCAGGGCGGTACCGATGGTCTCGCCGATGAAGATGTCGGAGCTGGACACCCGCGACTCCTTTGTCGTTCAGGGGTGGGCGGAACACCGGGTCCCTCCGGTGGCTCCACCCACTAGGTGAGTGCTGCACCGGTCCTTGGCCTTGCCACACCCTAACGCGTATTGCCGTTAGGTGTTCGGCAATGCCGACCGGTGAACGGCAGTTTTCCGCCCAGGTGAAGCGGGCGTCAAGGGTTGA
This sequence comes from Streptomyces sp. NPDC054956, assembly GCF_053609185.1. NCBI lineage: Bacteria > Bacillati > Actinomycetota > Actinomycetes > Kitasatosporales > Streptomycetaceae > Streptomyces > Streptomyces sp. NPDC054956. Next base: position 14,668 of record NZ_JBSGXB010000174.1, read on the forward strand.
CCAGGCCAATGAGCCGGATCGTTACCAGCCGGTGCGATCGCCCAAATCAGGCCATCACGTGATCATCAAACGCCAAAAACCACCCAAATGCCACATAGGCGTGGCCGTTGGGTGGTCAGGGCAGAGCAATAAAGGTCAGGCCAGATCAGAACCGGCCCGCTCCGAGGTCGCGGGAAACCGACCGCGCGCAGTCGCGTACGGAGGCCACGAGGGCCGCCCGGGGCTCCCCGGACTCCCCGCACACCCGTTCCACGGCCCCCGCCACGGCGACCGCGCCGACCGGCATCCGGCGCCGGTCGTGGATGGGCGCGGCGATCGAGGCGATCCCGTCCCAGGTCTCCTCGATGTCACCGGCCCAGCCGCGCGCCCGGGTCAGCTCCAGGACCTCCTCGAAGCCCGCCCCGTCGGTGACCGTGCGGGGCGTGAACGCCTCCCGCTCCACCTCCAGCGCCTGCGTGTGCGCCACCGGGTCGTACGCCGAGAGGACCTTGCCCAGGGCCGTGGAGTGCAGCGGCTGCATGGCCCCGACCTCCAGGACCTGACGGCTGTCGTCGGGCCGGAACACGTGGTGCATGATCAGCACCCCGCTCTTGTGGAGCACCCCCACGTACACGCTCTCCCCGCTCGCGCGGGCCAGGTCGTCCGTCCAGACCAGGGCGCGGGCCCGCAGCTCGTGGACGTCCAGATAGCTGTTGCCCAGGCGCAGCAGCTCCGCGCCGAGCTGGTAGCGGCCGGAGGCGGGGTCCTGCTCCACGAAGCCCTCGGCCTGCAGGGTGCGCAGGATCCCGTGCGCCGTCCCCTTGGCCAGGCCCAGGGAAGAGGCCACGTCCGAGAGCCCCAGCCGGCGCTCGCCGCCCGCCAGGAGCCGCAGCATCGCAGCGGCTCGTTCGAGCGACTGGATGTTCCGTGCCATCGCGCAGCCTCCTGCTGACGTAGTTCGACAATGCTGAACACTATCGGTCGATGCCGACTTCGTGCATGCGGGACGAGTCCTTCGCAAACGAGTCGGCCGGGATGCCTCCGGCCGAAAGACGCCATCCCCCGCGCACAGAATGCAGTCCGCCACGTGGGACGGCCTCACCGGGGCCGGTTCCACGCGGTTACCCTGGCCGCGTGCACCCTTGACACAGAGGGGGTGCAAAGCCGACAGCCGTCGCATCCCAGGGAGCACAACCATGGCCTCGTTGCCGAACCCGCCCGCTGACACCCAGACCCGGGCCGATGCCCTCCGAGAGGCACTGGCGACCCGTGTGGTCGTCGCCGACGGGGCGATGGGGACCATGCTGCAGGCGCAGGACCCGACCATGGAGGACTTCCAGCAGCTGGAGGGCTGCAACGAGGTCCTGAACGTGACGCGCCCGGACATCGTGGCGAACGTGCA
>NZ_JBSGXB010000175.1:0-16019 GCF_053609185.1 Streptomyces sp. NPDC054956
CCCTGGCCGACCCCGGGGGTCGGCCCGGGTGGCCGGGCGCCCCATCTGGCGGCCGGGTGCAGCTAGGGACGGGGGGGCCAGGAGGGGGACCACCGCGGCCGCCGTATGCCCGCGTCCGGGTGCGCGCAGGCCGGCCGGCCCGGCTACGGCCGCCGCCCGCTCTCGGCCCTCAGCCGAGGCGGAGCAGCCGCTCCACGCCCCGCGCCGCTTCGAGCAGGGCCGGCGAGAACCGCTCCAGCTCCTGCCGCGTGGTCAGGAAGGTGACGCCGGTCAGGCTCACTCCGCCCACCGGCACCCCGTCCCGGTCGAAGACGGGGACGCCCAGGCAGCGGACCGAGAGCTCGTTCTCCTCGTCGTCGACGGCGTAGCCGCGGGCCCGGATCTCGGTCAGCTCGGCCGCGAGCCGTTCCCGGCCGGTGTGGGTCCGCGGGGTCAGGGCGGGCATGCCGGTGGCGCGCAGGATCTCCTCGGTCTCCTCCGGAGGCAGGTGTGCGAGGACGGCCTTGCCGATGGCGGTGGCGTGCATCGCGGTCCGCGTGCCGACGCGGGAGGCGGTCCGGAAGGGCTGGTCGCTCTCGATCTTGCGGATGTACGTGAGCGCGTTGCCGCTGCGCAGCGCGAGGTGGACGGCCTGCCCGGTGCACTTCTGGAGGAATTCGAGCAGTTCGACGATGCCCTCGGGCCGGTCGGTGGAGATGCGGGCGGCGAGGGTGCGCAGCCGCAGTCCGACGCCGTAGCTGCCTTCGCCGTCGGTGACGGCGTAGCCCTGCTCGACGAGGGAGACCAGGATCCGGTAGGTGCTGGATTTGGGGACGCCGGAGGCCGCCGCCAGTTCGGCGAGCCGGTGGGGTCCGCCGAAGGCGGTCAGCGCCTCGGTGACCCGCAGGGTCTTGTCCAGTGCGCTGCCGGCCGACGAGGTCCGGCCGGCGCGTTGGCCCGGAACCTCGTTCCGTATGGCACTCGTCACGAAATCCCCAAGGGTTGGCAAAATGGATTCACCACACTGTACGTCACGTGATGCCCGTTTTGCCCCAGGTCGAAGGGCCCGCCCCGACACTCCCGAAGACGCACGGCCCGCGGGCCCCCCGTGACTAGGCTGACCGTGTGTTTACCTCACAGGGCCCGACCCTGCGCGAACTGGCCGTACAGGCGATGTCCTCCGTCGAGCGGGGCTACGACCTGCTGGCGCCCAAGTTCGACGAGACGCCGTTCCGCACGCCCGACCGGATGCTCGACGCGGTCGAGGAGACGCTCGCCGACCGCGAGGGCTCCTTCGGCACCGGCCTCGACGTGTGCTGCGGTACGGGCGCCGGCCTCGGGATGCTGAGCCGGCTGTGCCGGGGCCGGATCACCGGCGTGGACCTGAGCTCGGGAATGCTGGCCGAGGCCGGGCTCGCCCACCCCGAGGAGCGCGTCGACCTGCTGCGGGCCGACGCGCGGGCCCTGCCGGCCGCCCTCGCGGACTCGTACGACCTGGCGGTCAGCTTCGGCGCGTTCGGGCACTTCCTCCCGGCCGAGCGGCCCGCCGTCTTCACCGGCGTCCACACGGCCCTGCGCCCCGGCGGCGTCTTCGCCTTCCCGATCGGCGCGCCGATCGGGCCGGGCCGGCCGGCCTGGTGGGCGGCGGCGGGCTTCGACGCGGCGATGCGGGTGCGCAACGCGGTGTGGCGGCCGCCGTTCGTCATGTACTACCTGACCTTCCCCTTCGGCCCCGTCCGTACCGACTTGCGGGCAGCGGGCTTCACCGTGGAGACGGTCCCCCTCGAACACTTCGGCCGCCGCCCCGACGGGACCCCGCGCTGGCGGCTGGTCCTGGCCCGCCGGGCGGCCGGGTAGTACGCCGACCCCTGTACGGCGTAGTACCCCGGCCCCCCGTGCGGCGCGCTACGCGCGGGCGCCGGAGCCCTGCGCCATGCGGGCGGACAGCACCCGGCCGAGGTCCAGGACGCTCAGGCCGAACATGGTGACGCCCAGCGGGACGTGGAGCGTCGGCATGTGCGCGATGCCCAGCACGACCTGGAGCGAGGCCATGACGAGGAAGCCGGACGCGTAGGCGATGGGGCGCGGCGAGCCGCCGCCCGGCTTCCACGCCAGGATCGCGGCGATCACGTACAGCATCGTGGCGCCGTACATCACACGTGCTCCGACGCCGTGCACGATTTCCAGATCGGGCGAGGACAGCAGCAGTCCGGCCGTGGCCGCCTGGAAGAAGATGGCCAAGGTCTGCAGGGCTATCGAGACCTGCACGAAGGTGGGCTTGCCCTGCGCTGCCGTCGTCCGTCCCTGTACTGCCGTCGTGTCTACGGCCATGACGCGGTCCCTTCTTCTGCCTCGCGGCGGTGGATCGGTAGTGTCTCGGTAGTCCGACGACACAGGCCCGCGAAATGTGAGGCCACGGTCCGAACCCGGGGTCCGGACCGGTGATCCGACGGCGTTCCGGGCGCGCAGGGGAGCGTGCCCGAAGGAGCAGTGGGGGCGATCGCGGGAATGAGCACCACATCCGACAGAGGGCAGGACCGGCCCGAGCCGCAGGACCGTTCCGCAGCGGGGTACGGCGAGGCCGGGGCGGACCTCGGCGCCGTCGTCAGCGAGCGGCGCAATCTGATCAACCTGGCCTACCGGCTGCTGGGTTCGGTGGCCGAGGCCGAGGACGCCGTGCAGGAGACGTACACGCGCTGGTACGCGATGTCCCGGCAGCAGCAGGAGGCCATCGATTCGCCCGGCGCCTGGCTGACGACCGTGGCCAGCCGCATCTGCCTGGACGTGCTCGGCTCGGCGCGCGTGCGGCGCGAGCGCTACGTCGGCGCGTGGATCCCCGAGCCGCTGCCCGACCGTACGGAGTGGTCCGGCGCGACGGCCGGGGGCGGCAGGGCCGAGCCGGCCGATCCCGCCGACCGGATCACCCTCGACGAGTCGGTGAACATGGCCTTCCTCGTCGTGCTGGAGTCGATGACGCCGGCCGAACGCGTGGCGTTCATCCTCCACGACGTCTTCCGCTACCCCTTCGCGGAAGTCGCCGAGATCGTCGGCCGCAGCCCCGCCGCCTGCCGGCAGCTGGCCTCCTCGGCCCGCCGGCGCACCCGCGCGGAGCGGGCCGAGACGGCGCCGACGGCCGGACAGGCCGGTCTCGTACGGAACTTCAAGGAGGCGTGGGAGGCCAAGGACATCAAGGCCCTCGTCGGCCTCCTCGACCCCGAGGCCACGATGACCGCCGACGGCGGCGGCATGGTCGGCGCGGCCCTGCGTCCGATCGAGGGCAGCGCGCTCATCGCCCAGTACCTGATCCACATCGCCGACAAGGCCCCGGGCCTGGTCCTCCTGGAACGTACGGTCAACGGCCGCCCCGGCCTGGTCGCCCAGCACTCCGGCACCACCGTGACGGTGGCGGCCTTCAGCCTCGAAGGCGACCGCATCACCCGCATCTGGGCGGTCCGCAACCCGGAGAAGCTCCGCCCGTGGACGGAGAACATCGAGGACTGACGCAGCGCCACAGAGGCCTCTGCCCTCCCGCATCGCGGGGCGGGGCAGAGGCCTCACGTGCCCGCTGAACACGGTCGAACTCGGGTGCTGGGCCGCGGGTCCACCGGGTCGCGGCCGAGGGCGACCCGGTGGGGCGCGATGCTTCTTTTGCTTCCAAGTACCTGGAGAAAGAACTCGTTCCAGACCCCTCCAGCCTCCCGCGGAGCGCCGCTCACTCACACGGGTGAATCGGCCAACTGGGTTGGATTTTCGGGTGGTTGTCTGGCATATGCTCGCCCCGACAACTCAGACATGAGACGGCCCCCGCCGGGACGGCGAATCCCGGGCGAGGGCCTGACCAACGAGGAAGTAGCGCTTCCCCATGGCTTCGGTGCACTTTACCGCGCCCACGCGCGCGACATATGGCGTTCGGCACGCCAACACCCGCCTCACCGGCCGGTTCACGGTGGTGAGCAACGACCTCATTCAGCATCCCGAGATGTCGGCGGTCGCACGGCTGCTGGGGATCTACATCCAGTCCCTGCCCGCGGGGACCCCCGTCGGCATCAAGGACCTGGTCAAACAGCTTCCGCTCGGGGAAACCTCGATCACCAAGGGATTGCGGGAGCTGGTCGCGTTCGGGTATCTGGAGCGGTCGCTCGAGAGCCTGCCGTGTGGGCGGATCGTCACCCGTACGGTGTTCCGCAACCATCCCCGGGCGGCCGCCACCCTCCCGGATGCCCGCGTAGCGCCCTCGACCGTGACGCCACCTCCGGCTCCGGCTCCGGCTCCGGCTCCGGAGCCGGAGGTGGAGGTGGAGGTGGAGGTGGAGGTGGAGGTGGAGCCGGCTCCCACGGCGGAGGCCGGTCCGGATCCGGATCCGGAGACCGCGCCGGAGAGCGGCCCCGCTCCCGCGTCGTCCGCCCCGGCCGCGTCACCCGCGAGCCGCCTCCCCGAGCCTCGGTACCGCGACAACCCCGCCCGGCACCGGCTCGCGTGCGAGATCCTGGCGGAGCTCCGCCGGACCGACCCGCGGCTGCTGCTCGGCGAGCGGGACATCCGACACCTCTCGGGCGGCGTCGAGGCCTGGCTGGAGCGCGGGGCCGGGGTGCACGCGCTCATCGCCGCCCTGACGGCGAAACTCCCCACGCACCTTCACAACCCGGCCGGGCTGATCGCCCACCGGCTCGCCGCCCAGCTGCCACCCCCTCTGGTACCGCTCCCCCGCGCCCCCGCCTTCGTACCGCCCGACCCCATCCAGATCTGCACGAAGTGCGACCGGGTCGCGTTTCGCAGCCCCACCCCCGGCATCTGCAAGGGCTGCGGGCCGTGATCAGGGGCTGCTCGGACGCTGGGCCTGAGCCTTCTTCATGAGTTCCGCGAACGGCGTCTCCGTGATCGAGCCGCGCACGAATTCGAGACCGTACCGGTCAGCGGCATGTTTCACGTCGGGATCGAAGCTCTTCTTCTCGCCCGGCCGCGACACATCCACGTAGAGATGCGGATCGCTCTTGCGATACACCCACCAAACCGTCACGCGCTCCCGGCCTCGAACCACGTTCAGAAGCTCGCTGCTTTGGGAGATGCCGGACTGGTACCTCTTGTAATCGTCGTCGGGCCCCGGCGGATCATTTTCCTTGCCCTCCTTCCTGAGTTCACTCCGCCACTTCGCGGACCCTTCGTAATCGGTGGTCATCGCCAATCGGTCTTCCCTGATCACGTACGTCTCGGTCTCGACCCTGACTGCTTCGTGGTCCAGCGTTTCGGGTTCATTGATCTCAGCGACCACATCCACCGAATACTCCTCTTCCGGCTTCAAGGTCCGCCCCGGTGGCTCGATGAACTCGTCGGGTTTGATCACCTGGTAGCTGTCCCCCGGATCCTTCGCGAGCCGGACCTTGATCCAGTAGATGCTGCCCAGCACGTAGACCGGTACCTGGCCGGCGTTCTTGATGTGAAGACGGACCCGCAGGAACATCTTCATCCCGTCCGCGTCCAGACTCGGCGTTCCGAATTCAGCCGTACTCTCCACGAGCGGATGCGCCACAGAAGGAACGTAGACCGACCCGTATGCCAAGTTGGTGACGACGAGGAGGGTGGAGATGCTCGCCCCGATCGCTATGCGCCTGGGATTGTGAAGCCTCTTCCACACCCGGCCGCGGACGACGAGCATCCACAGACCCCAGAGGGACCAGAGCCCGAGGGACACCCAGATCAGCACGTACCACGGATACGCCTGGTTGAGGACGTGCATCACGAGCAGCCCGAGGGCGGTGACAAGGGCGACCGACACTCCGAGCAGCAGGACCGGCCCCGATTGAGCCACCTTCCGCCTGCCCCAGTAGTCGAAGGTGGCCAGCACGCAGATCGCTTCCACCACACCCGCGGCCAGCAGGGCGAACCCTGCCATTCGCCCGCCGAAGGTGAGCGCGTCGACGGCGTCCTTCGCGCCGATCTTGACGAGCACGAACGCGGTCCCCAGGAGGCCGGCTGCCATGACGATGCCGGTTGCCCGTCGGCGCCACGACCGATCCGGCCAGACAGTGCTGTCGCCCCCGCGCCATTCGATGCCGTCCTCGAGGGTCCGTCCAGCCCCCCGCAGGACCTTGCACAGTTCGTTGAGGCTCCGCACCTTGCCGCCGGTCTTGCCGTTGATCACCACTTTCCGCAGTCCGACGTCGTCGGGTGGTGCCACGACTACCGCGGGAGTTGTCGTCATGACACCAGCCTGACGCCGCACCTGGGCGAGCGCCCCTGGAGGAGCGAGATGCGCTCCTCGACCGGGCGGGGTGAAACTGGTGACGACCGTGTCGCTCGTCCTTTCGGAGGTCCGGATGCGTACACGACTCGCCGGGATCACCGCTGCCGTGGTACTGGCCGTTCTCGGCCCCGTCAGCGCCGCCGCACACGCTGCCGTGGTCGAGCCGACCCCGACGCCCAGTGTCGACGGGAAGGCGTGCGAGGAAGGCGCGGGGACCGTGGAGTACGACTCCCCCACCGGCGCGTGGGTCTGCGTCGGCGGTACGCACGACGGCAAACCCGTCGCCTAGGGCGTGTCTTTCGGATCTTGCCGGTTGAGCCCGCGGTGTCCGGTGCCGTGCATCGCAAGGCGGAGAGGCTCCCGATGACTGGACGTCCTCGGGTGCCTCGACAACGCGGCGAGGTGCGGTGCCGGGCGGCGCGGGCCCGGCCTGATCCGAAAGACACGCCCTAGCCCCGCCCGGTCTCAGCGGGCCCGCAGTTCGCGTTTGAGGACCTTGCCGCTCGCGTTGCGCGGGAGTTCGGCGACGAACTCCACCTCGCGCGGCACCTTGTAGTTGGCCATCTCCCGGCGCGACCAGGCGATCAGGTCGTCGCCGGTGAGGACCGCCGCCGGCCTGCGGACCACGTACGCCTTGCCCACCTCGCCCAGGCGCGGGTCGGGGATGCCGACCACGGCCACGTCGGCGATGTCCGGGTGCAGGCCGAGGAGTTGCTCGATCTCGGCCGGGTAGGCGTTGAAGCCGCCGACGATGAACATGTCCTTGATCCGGTCGGTGATGCGCAGGTTCCCGGCGGCGTCGAGGACGCCGACGTCGCCGGTGCGCAGCCAGCCGTCGGGGGTGATGGCCTCGGCGGTCTCGGCCTCGTCCTCGAAGTAGCCCTGCATGACGTTGTGTCCGCGCACCCACACCTCGCCCGCCTCCCCGGCGGGCAGCGCCCGGCCGTCGGCCCCGGCGATGCGCAGTTCCGTACCCGGTATGGCCCGTCCGGAGGTGGCCGCGATGATCTCCGCAGGGTCGCCGCGCCGGCACATGGTGACGATGCCGCTGGCCTCGGAGAGTCCGTACGCGGTGAGGACGACGGCGATGCGCAGTTCGCCGCGGAGCCGTTCGACGAGCTGGAGCGGGACCACGGCGGCGCCGGTGACGACCAGGCGCAGGGCGGAGAGGTCGTGGTGGTCGCGCTGGGGGTGGTCGAGGATCGACTGGTGGAGGGTGGGCGGGCCGGGGAGTACGGAGATCCGCTCGGCGGCGACGTTGGCGAGGACGGTGTCCACGTTGAAGACGGGCTGGGGGATCATCGTGGCCCCGCGCATCAGGCAGGCGATGATGCCGGCCTTGTAGCCGAAGGTGTGGAAGAAGGGGTTCACGATGAGGTAGCGGTCGCCCTCGCGCAGTCCGGCGAGCTCGCTCCAGACCTCGTAGCAGCGCAGGGACTGGGCGTGGGTGATGACGGCGCCCTTGGGGCTGCCGGTGGTGCCCGAGGTGAAGATGATGTCGGAGGGGGCATCGGCGCCGATCGCCCCGGTGCGGGCGGTGACCGTCGCGGCGGGTACGGAGTCCCCGCCGGCCAGGAAGTCCTTCCAGGTGCGGAAGGAGTCGGGGGCGTCCTCGGACAGGACGACGACGTGCTCGAGGTGGGGCAGTCCGGGCAGCGGCCCGGAGCCCGGGCCTTCGGCGGCGGCGCGGCGCAGCGAGGCGACGTACGAGGTGCCGAGGAAGGTGCCGGTGACGAAGAGGAGCCGGGCGCGGCTGCGTTGGAGGACGTACGCGGCTTCGGAGCCCTTGAAGCGGGTGTTGAGGGGGACGAGGACGGCTCCCGCGGAGACGGCGCCGAGTGCGGAGACGATCCATTCGAGGGTGTTGGGCGCCCAGACGGCGACCCGGTCCCCCGGCTCGATCCCGGCGGCGATGCAGGCCGCGGCGGCGCGTTCGACGCGTTCGCCGAGCTGGGCGTAGTCGATGCGGACGCGGCCGTCGACGACGGCCTCGCGGTCGGCGTACCGGGTGGCGGCGTCCCGTACGAGGGCGCCGATGCTGCTCCACGCGAGCTCGCCGCGGCCGTCCTGCGGTGCGGCCCCCGCCTCGGCCCGGCTTCCGGCCCGCGCTCCGGCCTCGCTTGCGACCTTGCTTCCGGCCCCGGTCCCTGCCTCGTCCTCGTCCATCGTCCGCCCCTCCTGCGATACCAGTAGCTGACTATCCGTCAGATTAGCTGTAGCCTTCGCGGCTGTCAGTACTGGTGCGCACCCCGGAGGTGGCGATGGCGGCAACGCTCAAGGACGCAACGGCGATAGTCGGCATCGGGCAGACCGCCTTTGCCAAACGACTGCCGCAGTCCGAGAAGGAACTGGCCTGCCGGGCCATTCTGGCGGCACTCGCCGACGCGGGCATAGACCCCTCCGAGGTCGACGCCTTCTCCTCCTACACGATGGAGGAGACCGACGAGGTCGAGGTCGCCAAGGCCATCGGCGCCGGCGACGTCACCTTCTTCTCCAAGATCGGCTACGGCGGCGGCGGTTCCTGCGCCACCGTCGGCCACCTCGCCGCCGCCGTCGCCACCGGACAGGCGAGCGTCGGCGTCGCCTGGCGCTCGCGCAAACGCGGCTCCGGCCCCCGCCCGTGGAAGAACACGGCGGTGCAGCTGCCCACCCCCGGCCAGTGGACGCGCCCCTTCGGGCTGCTGCGCCCGGCGGACGAGATCGGCATGCTGGCCCGCCGCTACATGCACGAGTACGGGGCCACCCGCGACCACCTCTTCAACGTCGCGATGGCCTGCCGCAACCGGGCCAACGAGAACCCGGCCGCGATGATGTACGAACGCCCGCTGACCCGCGAGATGTACATGACCTCCCGCATGATCAGCGACCCGCTCTGCCTCTTCGACAACTGCCTGGAGACCGACGGCGCCCTGGCCTGCGTCATCGTCAGCGCCGAACGCGCCCGCGACTGCCGCCAGAAGCCCGTGTACGTCCACTCCGTGGCCCAGGGCCTGCCCGCCCAGCACCACGGGATGGTCAACTACTGGAACGACGACCCGCTGTCCGGGCCCGCCTGGACCGCCGCCCGACACCTGTGGAAGCAGGCCGACTTCGGGCCGCAGGACGTGGACGTCGCCCAGATCTACGACGCCTTCACCCCCCTGATCCCGCTCTCCCTGGAGGGCTACGGCTTCTGCGGGCGCGGCGAGGGAGCCTCCTTCACCGAGGGCGGAGCCCTGGAGATCGGCGGCCGGCTGCCCATCAACACCGGCGGCGGCGGCCTCTCCGAGGCCTACGTCCACGGGTTCAACCTGATCAACGAGGGCGTCAAGCAGCTGCGCGGCATCTCCACCGCCCAGGTGCCCGACGCCGCCACCTGCCTGGTGACGGCGGGCGAGGGTGTCCCGACGTCCGCCATCCTGCTGCGAGCCTGAGGAGCCGGAGACCATGACCACCAGCCCCACCACCGCCGCTTCGGACGAACTCCTCCTCCCCGTCCCGGACGAGGACGGCGCACCCTTCTGGGAGTACGCCGCCCAGGGCGAACTCCGCGTCCAGGCCTGCGCCGAGCCCGCCTGCGGCAAACTCCGCTTCCCGCCCCGCCCCTGCTGCCCGCACTGCCGTTCCTTCGACTCCGAATGGCGGCTGATGAGCGGCCGGGGCCGGATCTGGTCGTACGTGCAGCCGCACCCGCCTCTGCTGCCCGCCTACGCCGCGCAGGCCCCGTACAACGTGATCCTCGTGGAGCTGGCCGACGCCCCGCACATCCGCCTCGCCGGGAACCTCGTCACCTCCGCCGACGCCCCGCTGAACTCCATGGCCCCGGCGCGGCTGCGCATCGGCGCCCGGGTCCAGGTGGTCTTCACCGAGATCGGCGGGATGGCCGTGCCGCGCTGGATCCTGGAGAAGTCTTGACGGCCCCGGGCCTGCGGGTGGAGCGGGACAAGGCGACCGGGGTCGCCGTCGTCACCCTGGACCGGGAGCGCAAGCACAACGCGATCGACCTGGAAACGGCCGCCGAACTCGCATCCGTGTGGCGGGAGTTCCGCTACGAGGACGAGGTGCGGGCGGTCGTCCTGACGGGCGCCGGGCGGGCGGCCTTCTGCACGGGCATCGACCGGGGCGTCTCCGTGCCCCAGCCCTCCTCCCCGTACTCGGTGGACGACCCGCTCGTCGCCATCGGGCCGAAGGCGAACGACCTGTGGAAGCCGGTGGTCGCCGCCGTCAACGGCATGGCCTGCGGCGGGGCGTTCTACCTGCTGGGCGAGTCGGAGTTCATCGTCTCCTCCTCGTCGGCGACGTACTTCGACCCGCACACGAGCTACGGCATGGTCAGCGCCTACGAGGCCATCTACATGGCGCAGCGCATGCCCTTCGGCGAGGCCGCCCGGATGTCCCTGATGGGCACGGCGGAACGCCTCTCCGCGCGGCGGGCGTACGAGATCGGGCTCGTCTCCGAGCTGGCCGCACCGGACGGGCTGCTCCCGGCGGCGCTGCGGGCGGCCGAGACCCTGGCCGGGTTCCCGACGGAGGCCGTGCAGGGCACCGTACGGTCCTTGTGGGCGGCGAAGCAGGCCGCGCTCCAGCAGGCCCTGGCGCAGGCGCCGGGACTGGTGGCGCTGGGCAACCTGCCGCCCGAGCGGCAGGCGGAGCTGTTCGCGGGGCGGCGCGGGGCGGGCCCGGAGCCGCTGATCCGCTGATCCGCCGATCGACCGATCCGCCGGGAGCCGCCGCCCGCGGGCGGCGCGGCCGGGGCGGGGCCGGACAGGGCCCCGCCCCGGCCGGCCACGCCAGGCCCCGCCGCCGGCTAGCGCGTCTTCTTGGTGGTCCTGGGCTTCGGCGTGCTCTTCCTGCCGTCCGGGAGGTCCACGGAGCCCGAGGTCCCGGAGCCGGTGGTCGCGGTGGGCGCCGGGCCGGCGGTCGAGACGACCGTGACCCCTCCGAGGTCGCACCGGCGGACCTCGCCGACCTTGCCCGTCTGCGTCAGCGCGACGTCCACGTTCCGGCTCTCGCCGGCCTTGAGCGTGACCTCGACGGTGTGCGGCTCGGAGCCGGTGTCCCAGACGAAGGTCAGCGACGTCCGGACGGTGCGTTCGACGGCCGAGTCCGAGGTGATCCTGAGCGTGGCCGCGGGGCGGCCCGGGCCGGCGCAGGTGACGAGCTCGGCGTGCGCGGGCGGCGCGGTCGGGCTGGGCGTGGGCGACGCCGTGGCCGTCGAGCCGCCGTTCCCACCGCTGCCGCCGCTCTTCTTCTTCGGCTTGCTCTTCGAGCTGGAGCAGCCGCCTCCGCCGCTCTTGCTCTTGCCGCTGCCGCCGCTCCCGCTCCCGCCCGTCGAGGAGAAGCCCGTCAGCGCGAGCACCACACCCACCAGTACCGCCGTGAACCGGACTCTTCGCCCCGTGACCGCCATGACCACTCCTCCCCCTGGGAACAACGGCGGCACGCTACCAGGGGCTCCGGACGGCGTAGCGGGCGAGGAAGACGTCGACTCCCCCGGCCACCACCGCCCGCAGCTCCGCGTCCGTGGGCGCGTACCCGGGGTCGAGGGTCCTGGCGAGCTGCGGGACCGACACGGTCACCGCGAGGAGCTGGCGCACCGCGAGCTCCACGTCCGCCACCGCGAGCCGCCCGCACCCGCGCAGCTCGTCCACGGCGGCGGCGAGCGGCAGGTCGATGGCGGCGCGGCTGCGCTCGTACCAGAGGCGGCCGAGCTGCGGGAAGCGCCCGGCCTCGCCGATGACCAGGCGGCGCAGTGCCATCAGCTCGTCGCAGACGAGCCGGCGCGTCCAGTCGTACTGGACCTCGACGAGGGCCGCGCGCAGGTCGGGGGCGCTCGCGAGGGCGGCCGGGCAGGGCCGCAGGCCCGCGTAGGCCCCGCCGAGCGCGGCGCCGACCACCGCCAGGAAGAGCCGTTCCTTGGTGCCGAAGTGCTTGTACACGGTGGGTTTGGAGACGGTCGCGCGGGCGGCGATGGCGTCGACGGAGGCGGCGGTGTAGCCGCCCGTGACGAACTCGGCGTAGGCGGCCTCGGCGATCGCGCGCCCCTTGGCTTCATCCACGGGCCTCATGGATCCACCGTACTCCAGAACTGAACCGAACGGTGTAGTTGCGGGACTGAACTACACGGTTTAGTGTTCTGGTTGTCGGAGGCCGCACCGAGCGGCCACCACCGCCACCCAGGGGGACCCACCATGTCTCGAGAGACCGCAACCGACGCCGGCACCGAGTTCAAGATCCTCGCCATCTCCGGCAGCCTCCGCGCCGACTCGCACAACACCGCCCTGCTGCGCGCCGCCCGCAAGCACCAGCCCGCCGGACTCGACATCGAGATCTACGAGGGCCTGCGCGACATCCCCCCGTACGACCAGGACCTCGACAACCCCCAGGACCGCCCGGCCGCCGTCGCCGAACTGCGCCGGCGCATCGACGAGGCCGACGGCCTGCTGATCGCCACCCCGGAGTTCAACTACTCGATCCCCGGCACCCTGAAGAACGCCATCGACTGGGTCAGCACCGACTGGACCCAGCAGGAGGGCCTGCCGCTGCACCGCAAGCCCGTCGCGATCCTGGGCGCCGCGCCGACCAACTTCGGCACGGTGCGGGCGCAGCTGGCGCTGCGGCAGGTGTTCGTGTGGACCGACAGCGACGTGGTCGTCAAGCCCGAGGTGCAGGTGTTCCGCTCCTACGAGCGCTTCGACGAGAGCGGCAACCTGACCGACGAGACCACGATCTCCCTGGTACGGGACCTGCTGGGCGCCCTGAAGACCAAGACCGAGGCCGCCGCGGCCGGCGCCGCGGCCGCGGAGACGGCCCGATGAGCACCGGAGCGGACGCCCCGCCGCCCACGGGGGTGGCGGCGGGCCCTTCCGTGACGGCGATCGCCCGTCTCCGGGCCCGCCCGGGCCTGGAGGCGGAGGTCCGCGCGCAGGCCCTCGCCCTGGTCGCCCCGACCCGCGCGGAGGCGGGCAACGTCTCCTACCGCCCGTACGAGGACCCGCTCTCTCCCGGAGCCTGGATCGTCCTGGAGGAGTGGGCGGACGCCGCCTCCTGGGAGGCCCACCTGGCCTCCCCGCACCTGGCCGGGGCCCTGTCCCGGACGGCGTCGCTGCTGGCGGAGCCGCCGGTGGTCCGGGTGTTCTCCGCGTAGGAGCGGCCCCGGCCCGGGGGCCGCGGGCTCCGCGTGCGGGAGCCGGGGGGCGGGCGTAGCGTCGGGATCGAGATCCAGACCCACACCCCCCGGAGGGCCGGGCATGATCCGCAACGTACTCGGCTCGCTCATGGGTCTGATCGGAGCGACGGCCGCCGTCTGGAGCCCCTTCCGTGCCTGGTACGACGGCCGTCACGGGCGCGACTACCGCATCCAGGACCTGTTCACCGCCGCCGGGATCACCGACACCAAGGCGGCCCTGATGGGCTCGCTCCTGCTGCCGTTCCTCTTCGCCGCACTGCTCGCGCTGGGCGCGGTCCTGCTGCGCTCGCGGCTGCTGATGGCCCTGGCCGGGATCGTCGTCCTCGGCTTCACCGTCCTGTGGATGGTCCGCCAGGGCCAGGCGGCGGGCAGCCTCTCGGTCGGCGGCGACGGAGAGGGCCTGGGCGACGGCCTCGCCAACGCCTTCGGCGCGGGCGCCCTGCTGATCCTGGCCGCCGCGGTGATGCGCGGCCGTCCCGCGCGCCGCCGCCGGGACCGTTTCCCCGAGCCGGCCGCCCCGGCGCCGGAGCCGGCCCCCACGGCTTGGCCCCCGCCGCAGGACCACTCGTAACGCCTCGCGCCTCACACGTCACGCGCGTGGCGCAGGCCCGGACATGACGGCGGCCCCGTCCCCCCTGAGGGGGCGGGGCCGGCCAGCCGTTGCGGGCGGGGTGCGGATCAGGCCTCGACGACGCCGGAAGCCGCGATCTCGATCTTGCCGCGCGTGGCGCCCGAGGGGGTGCCGAGCTTCTCGATCTGGTCGACGAGCTCCTGGCCCGAGACGACCTCGCCGAAGACGACGTGCTTGCCGTCGAGCCACGGGGTGAGGACCGTGGTGATGAAGAACTGCGAGCCGTTGGTGTTGCGGCCGGCGTTCGCCATCGACAGCAGGTACTTGCGGTCGTGCTTCAGGGTGAAGTTCTCGTCGGCGAACTTCTCGCCGTAGATGCTCTTGCCGCCCGTGCCGTTGTGGTTGGTGAAGTCACCGCCCTGGAGCATGAACTCCGGGATGACGCGGTGGAAGCCGGAGCCGGCGTAGCCGAAGCCGTTCTGGCCCGTGCACAGCTCGCGGAAGTTCTGGGCGGTCTTCGGGACGACCTCGTCGAAGAGGTTGAAGACGATGCGACCGGCGGCCTGGCCGTCGATGGTGATGTCGAAGAATACGTTGCTCATGGGGTCCATCCTGTCACTCCCGGTGCGGTGCGCGACCCGGAGGGGGCCGTGACACGGCCCCCGGACGGCTCGCCCGGGCCACCCGAACGGCTGAGCCGCAGCTCAGCCGCGGGTCAGCCGCCCGTACGGGTGCCCGTGCCCTTGGCGGCGTCGAGGGCGTACACGCAGCGGTCCTTGCTGCACGCGTAGACCACGCCCGCCTCGGCCACCGGGGCTCCGGTGATCTCCCCGCCGGTGGCCAGCTTCCAGCGGAGCTGGCCGCCCGCCGCGTCGAGGGTGTACAGGCAGTGGTCGGCGGATCCGAAGTGGACCCGGCCGTCGGCGACCGCCGGGGAGCCGGTGATCTCGCCGCCCGCCGCGAACCGCCACTTCGGGGTGCCGGTGACCGCGTCGAGCGTGTACACGGCGCTGCCCGCGCCCAGGTGGACGTTGCCGGCGGCGACCAGGACGGGGTCCGCCGACGCGCGGGGCTCGGTGGCGATGCGCCAGCGGTCCTTGCCGGTGGCCGCGTCCAGGGCGTAGACGGTGCCCAGGTAGTCGGCGAGGTAGACGCCGCCGCCCGTGACGGCCGCGCCGGGCGCGAAGGCCGGGGGCGCCAGGAACACCGCGGGGGCCTCGAAGTGCCAGCGGACCAGGCCGGAGGCCCGGTCGACGGAGATCACCCGGGTGCCCGCGCAGACGTAGACGTTGCCGTCGGGCGCCGGGGTGACGCGGACCGGCACGTTTCCGCAGGAGGCGGCGTCGCCGACCGGGTACGACCAGGACTCGCGGCCGGAGCGGGCGTCGAGGGCGCGCAGCCGCGCGTCCTGCCACACGTAGACCGTGCCGTCGTGCAGGACGGGTGCCGCCTCGACGGTCTCGAAGTCGCTCTGCGCGCCCGTGAGCTCCCACAGCTTCTGCCCGCTGGACGCCTCCCAGGCCTGTACGCCGCCCCCGCGCGTGGCCGTGACCACGGTGCCGCGGTCGGCGCGCAGGGCGTACACCCAGGCGTCGGTGGACAGCCGCCACCGCTCGGAGCCGTCGGTGGAGTCCAGCGCGTAGAGGGAGGGGCCGTCGGAGGCGTGGATGCGGCCGTCGGCCACGGCCATGGACCAGGCGACGTCGCGGGTCTTGAACTGGCGGCGGCCGCTGGCCACGTCCAGGGCGTGGACCTCGAAGGAGGTGACGTAGAGGAGGTCGCCGGCGACGGTCGGGGTGCCCCAGACCTCGTTCGACATGCGGAACCGCCACGGGCGCCAGCGCCCGCTGTCGGGGGCAGGTCCGGGGTTGGGTACGGAGGGCACGGGCGCGGGGCCCGCCACCGAGCCGCCGCCGGGCGGGCGGATCCAGCCGGTCGCCGAGTCCGCGGCGGCGGCGTGCGCGGCCGGGGCGGCGGCGGAGGCCTGCGGGCCGGGGCCGATCGGGACCGGGGAGCCGCCGAGCCGCACGGGCTCGCCGGAGGGGGCCATCGGGGGGTGC
>NZ_JBSGXB010000176.1:0-15956 GCF_053609185.1 Streptomyces sp. NPDC054956
CGCGAAGCGACGCGACCGCAGGGAGCGCCCTTGACGGGCCGGCCCGGCGCGGAAGGACACTGGACTTCCGGGACGCCCCCCGGTCACCGTCGAAGCCAGCTCGCGCGCAGGCCCCGCCAACCCCCGCCCCCGCCGACCCGTCAAAGCCACCGAGCGCGCGGCCCCCGCCACCCCCCGGCCCCCGCCGAGACCGCCGCTCCCGCCCCTCCCCTAAGCCCTCCGGGACAGGGCCTCCCTTACTGCTTCCTCCGTGCGGGCCACGATTGCCGTGCCGTCCTCGGCCGTGATGATCGGGCGTTGGATGAGCTTCGGGTGGGTTGCCAGGTGGGTGATCCAGCGCGCGCGGGATTCCTCGGTTTCCTCGCGCGGGAGGTCCCGTACGCCGGTTTCCTTCGCGAGGGGGTCCGAGGTGCGGGTGATGTCCCAGGGCTCCAGGCCCAGGCGGGACAGGACCTCGCGGATCTCCGTTTCGGACGGGACGTCCTCCAGGTAGCGGCGGACGGTGTAGTCGGCGCCCTCCGCGTCCAGGAGGGTTAGTGCGCTGCGGCACTTCGAGCAGGCGGGGTTGATCCAGATCTCCATGCCCGAAAGCCTAGCGAGGCGGTGCCTGGCCAGGTCCTTTGATGCTCCTATCGTCGGTCAAGCGGCGGTGAGCCACTGGCGGTAGGCATCGGCGAAGGCGTCGTCGCGGCGGAGGCCGCGTTCGATGTTGGAGATGACGGCGGGCCACACGCCGAAGTGGTTGGCGGCGGCGGTGAGAGTGATGTTCTTCGTCTGCCGGGCCGGACGGAGGTCCGCGATCTCGGGGACTTGGACAGGGGTGGTCAAGAGCCGGAAGACCTCACGGGCTATCGCCCGTTTGAGCAGCCGGATGATCTCCTTCTTCGTGCGTCCGGCGGCGGTCTGTCGGGCGACGTACTCGCGGGTGCGCCGGCATCGGGCCATCCTCACGAGCGCGATGCGGTAGAGAGCGGCGTTGGCCGCCCGGTCGCCGCCCCGGGAGAGCCGGTGCCGGTTCGTCTTCCCGCTCGACGCGGGGACGGGTGCCGCGCCGCACAGGGCGGCGAAGGAAGCCTCCGTGCGAAGGCGGGCCGGGTTCGCGCCGGCGGTGATCAGCAGCTGGGCGGCGGTGTCCGGACCCACCCCATAAGCGGCACGCAGGCCGGGGTTGAGGATGGTGACCAGCTGGTCGAGCTCGCCGGTCAGGGCCGTGTGTTCCTCGGTCAGGCTCTGGACCCGCTTGGCCAGCGTCCGCAGGGCCGTCAGGAGCGGGGCGTGCGCGGGGTCGCTGGCCGGCCGGAGCCGGGCAAGGGTGATGACGCGCTTGTCACCGGACAATGCGCTGTACTTGGCGCGGATGGCGTCGGGGGCGGTGATCAGGAGGTGCGTGATCTGGTTGAGCGTCGCGGTGCGGGCCTTGATCGCCGAGCGGGCGGCGGTCTGCAGAGCGCGTATCCCGACGATGGCCCCGTCCTTCGGAGCGTTGGTCGCGCGTCCGGAGACGACGGCGCGGGCCGCGGCGTAGGCGTCGATCGGGTCAGACTTGCCGATCCTGCGGCGTTCGGCCTTGTCGGGCCGGTTGACCTCGACGACGACCAGGCCGGCCTGCCGGGCGGCGTGTGTGAAGCCGGAGCCGTAGGAGGACGTGCCCTCCACGCCGACGGCGGCGACGGTGCCGTGGGCCTCCAGGAAGGCGATCGCGGCGGCGTATCCAGCAGCGTTGGTGGGGAATTGGGCGTCGGCGAGGTGCCCGCCCCGGTCGGTCACCACGGCGACGTGGATGGTGTCAGCGTGCGAGTCCACCCCGCCGACCACGAACTGGTCCCTCGTGTCCGCCGCCTCTGTGCCTGTCATGCTGGAGATGCCTTCCTCGCCGAAGGTAGCTCCGGCCGGAAAGAGCAGACAGGACAGTCAGGGGGCCTCTGGCCAGGCTCCTATGAGGTCATGCTCCGCCCGGCCGGAGCCCTGGGAACCGGGGCCCCGGCGGTCGGACAGATCAAAGCAAGGACAGCCCAGCAGGACGTCAGTCAGTGATTGGGTCACGACCACCGGGGACCCGGATATCACTATGACTGTCAGTGGTGATCGGTAGGGTCCCCGGCATGGCCTATACGTTTCAGGTGACCGTAGATTCCGCCGATCCGCACGCCCTCGCCGACTGGTGGGCCGACGCGCTCGGGTGGGAAGTCGAGCCCAGCGACGAGGAGTTCATCCGCGGCCTGATCGCCGCCGGGCACGCGCGCGAGGAGGACACCACCACCCACCGGGGCGTCCTGGTCTGGAAGGCCGGCCAGGCGATCCGCCACCCCGAAGGGCTCGAGCGGGCGCCCCGCGTCCTCTTCCAGCTGACCGAGGAGGCCAAGACCGTCAAGAACCGCGTCCACCTCGACGTCCGCACCGGCGGGGACGACCCCAAAACCGTGGTCGAGCGGCTCGTCGCCAAGGGCGCCACGTACCTGCACGACGGCCGCGTGGGCCCCCACAGCTGGACCACCCTCACCGACCCCGAGGGCAACGAGCTGTGCGTATCCCACTGAGTGCGGGGACGGCGGCCTAGGGTGGGGCCGTGAACGTCATCCTCTTCGGTGCGACCGGAATGATCGGCCGCGGCGTGCTGCGCGAATGCCTGCGCGACGACTCCGTGGAACGCGTCCTGGCCGTCGGCCGCACCCCCCTGGCCGTCACCCACCCCAAGCTGCGCGAGCTCGTCCAGGCCGATCCGACCGACCTGTCGGCGCCCGGCCTGGACCTGGCCTCGTACGACGCCTGCTTCTTCTGCCTGGGCATCTCCTCCTTCCGGATGAAGGAGGAGGAGTACCGGCGGATCACCCACGACCTGACGCTCGCGGCGGCCCGCCCCCTCGCCGCGGCCAACCCCCGGCTGACCTTCGCCTACGTCTCCGGCGAGGGCACCGACAGCACCGAGCGGGGCCGCCAGATGTGGGCGCGGGTCAAGGGGAAGACCGAGAACGACCTGCTGGACCTCCCCTTCGAGGCCTACATGTTCCGCCCGGGGATCGTGCGGCCGGACAAGGGGATGCCGTCCAAGACCCCGCTCTACCGCGCCGCCTACGCCGTCACCGCACCCCTCTTCCCGGTCCTGGCGCGCGTCGCCCCGAACTCCCTCACCACCACCCGGGCCATCGGCCGCGCCATGATCGCCGTGGCGGGCGCCGCTCCCGGCGGGCCGGACACCCGGCGGATCCTGCGGACGAAAGACATCAACCGGCTGGGCGGCGAGGGCGGAAAACACCCCGACGGAGCCACAGACCTGCGGTAACGGGCGATATTGGGTTTCGGACGGACCCTCCCACCCCCGAGAATGAGGCATCTCGAACCGGGAGGAACCCCATGAGCCAGGACCGCCTGACTCTGCACGACCTGATGCCCGCGCAGGCGCTGACCGAGGCCATCGACGCCGGATACGTGACCCGCAAGTCGCACCCCGAGCTGCCGCTGTCCATCTACACCTACACCAGGACCGCCCAGTACGAGCGGGTCTGGAACCAGGTCACCACGCGCTGTCGCGGCCTCGTCGCCGAGGACGAGGGCGGCGCGGTCATCGCGCTGCCGCTGCCCAAGTTCTTCAACGTGGGCGAGCACGAGACCGGTCAGCCGTACGCGCCCGCCCTGCCGGACGAGCCGTTCGAGGTGTACGACAAGGTCGACGGCAGCCTCGGCGTGCTCTTCCACTACGCCGGGAAGTGGCGGGTCGCGTCCAAGGGTTCCTTCACCAGCACCCAGGCCACCTGGGCCCAGCGCCGCCTCGACGGACGGGACACCTCCGCCCTGGTCCCCGGCACCACCTACCTCGCGGAGATCCTGTACCCGGAGAACCGCATCGTCGTCGACTACGGGCAGCGCCGCGACCTCGTCCTGCTCGCCGCGTACGGGGCGGACGGCGCCGAGGTGCCGCTCGCCGAGGCCGCGGTCCACTGGCAGGACATCGGCTCCGTCGTCAAGACCTGGCCCGCGATGCCGCTCGAGGAGCTGCTCGCGCTGACCGGCTCCAGCACCCTGCCGGGCGGCGGAGCCGCGACCGGCACCGACGCCGAGGGCTTCGTGCTGCGCTTCGCCTCGGGCGTCCGCGCCAAGGCCAAGATCGCCGAGTACGTACGGCTCCACAAGGTGCTCACCGGCGTGACCGAACGGGACATCTGGCGCGGCCACGGCATCCAGCGGTTCGCCGCACTGCCGGCCAAGCAGCTGGCCCAGGGCCTGAACTGCACCGTCGCCGACATCGAGGCCTCGGGCGGCAAGCCGCTCGACGCACTGCTGGAGCAGGTGCCCGACGAGTTCGACCAGTGGGTGCGCTCGGTCATCGAACGCCTGGAGCAGGAGGCCGCGCTGCGCGAGCGCGCCATCGACGAGGCCTACGCCTCGCTCGCCCACCTGGCCGACGACCGGGGCGCGTTCGCGCGCGCCGCCACGTCGGTGCGCGACAGCCGTGTCCGCGCCGCGCTGTTCCAGCGCCTGGACGGCAGGTCGACCGAGCTGCTCAGCTGGCGGCAGGTGCGGCCCGAGGCGTCCGACCCCTTCACGAACGACGAGGAGAACTGATCCGTGTCCGAAGCACCCGTAACCGAGGCCCCCGTGACCCCGGCCGAGACCCCCGCACTCCCGGTGGTCCACGTCATGACGGGTCTGCCGGCCTCGGGCAAGACCACCGCCGCGCGCGCCCTCCAGGCGCAGTCCGGCGGCCGGATGCGCCGCGTCAACCTCGACGACCTGCGGTCCATGCTCGACGTGCCGGACCCCGAGCGCGCGCGCTCGTACAAGCACGAGCAGACCGTGCTGGACATCCAGGACGCGGCCGTCAGCGCGGCCGTGGAGGGCGGGTTCGACGTGGTCGTCGACAACACGCACCTGACCTCCCACATCCCCAAGCGGCTCAAGGCGGCCGTGGCGGGGCGGGCCACCTTCGTCGTGCACGACTACACGGACGTTCCGGTCGAGGAGTGCCTGCGCCGCGACGCCGCGCGCGAGCGCCAGGTCGGCGAGGAGATCATCCGGATACTCGCCGACAAGCACGCGAAGGCCAAGAAGGGCGGCTGGCGGCTCACCGAGGAGTGGCTCAACGACCAGCCGGACGTGTCCCCGTACGTCGCCGACCCGGCGCTGCCAGCGGCGGTGATGTGCGACATCGACGGCACCCTCGCGATGACCGGCGACCGCAATCCGTACGACTTCTCGCGCTGCGGTCTGGACACGCTGAACACGCCGGTGCGCGACGCCCTGGACTCCTTCCGGCGCGCCGACGGCAACACCATCGTGCTGCTGTCCGGGCGGGGCGAGGAGCACCGGGAGCCCACCGAGGCCTGGCTGCGGGAGCACGAAGTCCCGTACGACGAGCTGTGGATGCGCGCGGCGGGCGACACGCGCCGCGACGACATCGTCAAGGCGGAGCTGTTCAACGCGCACGTGCGCGACCGGTACGCGGTCCGGGTCTCCCTGGACGACCGCGACCGGGTGGTGGCGATCTGGCGCCGGATGGGCCTGCCGACCTGGCAGGTCAACTACGGCGACTTCTGAGCCGTCCGCCCATACTGGGACGGTGAACGCCGAGCACGCCGGGAACGCCGAGGATGCCGATGATGTTGGCAACGCCGTGAACGCCGTGAACGTCCTGATCGTGGACGGCGCCAACGTCGTCGGCTCCGTACCGGACGGCTGGTGGCGCGACCGGCGCGGGGCCGCCGAGCGGCTGCGCGACCTGCTGGCCCGGCGGGACGCGGGCGAGGAGATCGTCCTCGTCGTCGAAGGCGCCGCCCGGGGCGTCGAGTCCGTGCCCGGCGTACGGGTGGACCCGGCGCCCGGGAGCGGCGACGACCGGATCGTGCAGCTGGCCGAGGCCGCCCGCGCGGAGCACGGCGGCTGCGTCGTGGTCACGGCGGACCGGGAACTGCGCGAGCGGGTACGGGCCCTCGGCGCGCGGTGCGTGGGGCCGAGGGCGGTGCGCCCGGACGCGTGAGGGGACGGCGCCCCGCGGGGTCACCGTGCCTGGAGGCCGGCGTTGAACCCGTCGCGCAGGAGCGGATAGGCCTGGGCGACGGTCCAGCCGGCCTCCCAGCACGCGTCGCGCTCGGCCTGCCCGGCGGGCGCGGACTCGCAGGAGCGGGACTTGTAGAACTCGGCGGCCTTGACCACGTCGTCGGCGTTCTTGCGCAGGGTGGTGAAGGAACCCCGGTCCTCGTGGGCGATCCGGTCCAGTGCGGCCCGCGCGGTCTCGCCGGCCTTGGCGGCGTTGGCGGCACAGAGCGGGGTGAGCGAGGTCGGCCGCTCGGGCCAGCACTTGGAGCCCTTCTCGGATCCGTAGCGGGTCTCGGCGTCGTTGAGCCAGGAGACCGACTTCGAGTGGACCGCCTCCGCGTCGGGAGCGGCGACGCCCCGGGGCTTGTCCCGCCACTTCATGACGACGCTGGAGACGTCCGGCCAGCTCCGGGTCGACTGCGGGCTCTGGGCACCGGACGGGGCCTTGGACTGCGCGGCGCCCGGTGTCACGGAGGGCGTGGCCGGCGCGGGGGAAGC
This sequence comes from Streptomyces sp. NPDC054956, assembly GCF_053609185.1. Taxonomy (NCBI): domain Bacteria; kingdom Bacillati; phylum Actinomycetota; class Actinomycetes; order Kitasatosporales; family Streptomycetaceae; genus Streptomyces; species Streptomyces sp. NPDC054956. Next base: position 6,529 of record NZ_JBSGXB010000176.1, read on the forward strand.
GGTGGAGGCGGAGGGCGCGGTGCCGGGCGGACCGCTGGGGGACGCCGCGGACGCGTCGGCCTTTCCTTCGGCCGAGGAACACCCGCCGAGGGCGGCACCGACGGCCGCCAGGGCCGCGAGCAACGCCAGGGGGGTCGGCCGGTTGGAACGTGCGGTACGCGGCACCGAGTCAGTCCTTCGCTCTGCCCGCAGGCCGTCTGCCTGCGGGAACAGCGTCTGTCTACCTGCTCGGCGGCCCGAGCGCCACTTCATTGCCCCGGTCGCGGAGGCGGGCCGGGGCGGAGGGCCCGGGCAGCGGGCCGGGGCGGAGGAAGGCCTACTAGCGGCAGTACTTCACCTCGGTGAGGTTCTTCACGTAGCGGGCCGACACCCACTGGTACCTGCGGTCCATGCCGGCCCTGTCGTCGTCCCGCTTGTTCTTCAGCAGGTACCAGAGGCTGTTGCCGTCGACCCGCTCGCCGTGCTTCTTGCACTCGATGGCGATCTTGTGGTGCGGGTACACCTTGCCCACCTTGTACGCGCGGGTGGACGGCTTGGCGCGGAGGGTCAGCGGGCCGCGCGAGACGACGACGCCCACGGAGTGCTTGTGCTCGGGGTATCCGTCGGCCTCGTCCTGGTCATCGGCCTCGTCCCGACCGTCGGTCCCGTCCTCGTCGTCGACGACGCTCTCCTGGCCCGGGGTGTCCAGCACCGGGTCGTCGTCGGCGACGGCGGCGCCCGCCCCTACCAGGCCGAGCACCAGGCTTCCGGCGGCGAGAGCGAGGATGGTCCTGGTGGGCTTCAGCATGAGCCGGCTCCTCTGAGAAGACGTCCGCCCGGCCGCGGAACGCGGCGCGGGGCGGCAACCAGGCGGTTGCCACCGACGACTATGGCGAGGCGGAGGCCTACAGTCCGGCTGACGCACCGTAATTTAGCCCGATATGCCCAATGTGATGAGATACCCAACTGGGCGTCCGAAGTGCGCCTCACAAGGTGCCGGCGGGGCCGTGCCCGCCCCCGAACGGGCACGGCCGCCTGGCGGGCCCCGGGGGGATCGGGCCACTGCCGGTTGGCACCGGCCCCATGAAATCTACGGGCGCCCGCTGCGGCTCTCGCCCATCCAAGGGTTGAACTCCCGCTACCCCCACGGGTGGTAACCCTGTACAACCAGGGGTGTACACAAGGGGGTTCGACGTGCAGTTGTCCGCGCATCCGGCCATGACACGGCTACGCTCCGCGACCGGCCATGCCTGCTGAGGCGATATCCGGGGAAGAAGGGGCGGCCGCGCTGCGCGTCCTCGTCGTCGACGACCAGTTCCTCATCCGGTCCGGACTGACCGCGCTGCTGACCGCCGCGCCGGGCTACGAGGTCGTCGGCGAGGCCGAAGACGGCGAAGCGGCGGTGCGGCTCGCCGCCGAGGCCCGCCCCGACGTGATCCTCATGGACATCCGGATGCCCGGCATGGACGGGATCACCGCCACCGAGCGGATCCTGGCCGCCGCCGGACCCGGCCCGCGCCCCAAGGTGCTCATGCTGACCACCTTCGACTCCGACGAGTACGTCTTCCGGGCGCTGCGGGTCGGGGCCGGCGGCTTCCTCTTCAAGGACACGCCGCCCGCCCGGCTGCTGGCCGCCATCGCCACCGTGCACGCCGGCGAGATGCTGTTCAGCCCCGGAGCCCTGCGCGGGCTCGTGGACACGTACGCCGCCCCGGCCGCGGCCCGCGCCCCGCGCCCGGGTCTGGACACCCTGACCCCGCGCGAGCGCGAGGTCCTCGGCCTGGTCGGCGCCGGACTGTCCAACGCCGACATCGCCGGACGCCTCGTACTCAGCGCCGCGACCGTCAAGACCCACGTCCACCGCTGCATGAGCAAACTGGGGCTGGCCAGCCGCGCGCAGGCCGTGGTGGTGGCCCACGAGTTCGGCCTCGCCGGCCGGCGCCCCTGAGCGGTCTCCCGGGCGTGCTCCCGAGTGTCCTTCCGGATGCGGGGTGCGCCGGGCCCCGCCAGAGTGGGAGTCATGGGTATCGAAGACTACGGCGGCGGCCCCGGCGCGCAGCAGACCGGCGTGATGGTCGTGACGACGAACGACGTCCCCGGCTACCGGGTCGAACAGGTCATCGGCGAGGTCTTCGGCCTCACGGTGCGCTCCCGCCATCTGGGCAGCCAGATCGGCGCGGGCCTGAAGTCGATGATCGGCGGAGAGCTGAAGGGCCTCACCAAGACGCTGGTGGAGACCCGCAACCAGGCCATGGAGCGGCTCATCGAACAGGCGAAGGCGCGCGGCGCGAACGCCGTGCTGATGATGCGATTCGACGTGACCGACGCCGCCGACCTCGGCACGGAGGTGTGCGCGTACGGGACGGCCGTGGTCCTGGTGCCGGCCAGTACCTAGACCGGTACCCGAACCGCAGGGGGGCGGGGGGACACATCGCCCATGTGACCCTCCGGTCACATAAGTCCAGGACGGCGCTCGGCTTTGTCCATGGGCCTGTCGTGCCGCGATCCGCAAGCTGTCAGGTCAGTGAGCGGACCGCCGGCCTCCACGTCGCGCGGTCTTCCGCACAGGAAGCGCCGACTCCCGGAGGTCCGATGCGAACCCCCCTCTGGCCGGCCGCAGCCGCGGTGGCCGGTCTGGTCGCCACCTTGGTCGTGGCCGTGCCCGCAGCCCCCGCCATGGCGGCCGCCCCCGTGACGATCGCCTCGCCCGAACTGTCCGTCAGCGTGGACAGCGCCTTCCCCCGCGTCATCAGCTACACCCGCACCGCGACCGGGGACGTGCTGAACGGCAACGAGGACACCATCGGCGCGATCGTCGTCAACGGCACCACCTACACCCCCACCGTCACCTCGACGCCCTCCGCCTCCGGCGTCGACTACGCGCTCTCCTTCTCCGGAGTGACCGTCAGGTCCCGGCTGTCGGTGGCCGGTTCGGTCGTGGAGTTCAAGGTCACCGCGATCGAGGACACGGCCGCCCTGCGCGTACGGACCTTCGCGATCCCCGGCCACAACCTCGTCAGCGTCCGCAGCAGCCAGGCGGGCGCCGCGCTCTCCACCGCGAAGATGCACACCGCCACCACCGGCACCGGCGACACCTTCACGCCCGTCACCGCGAGCACCCCGGTCGACGCCTCCGCCACGACGGTGATGTACGGCCTGGTCAACACCGGCAAGCTGGCCGCGGCCATCGACTCCAACTCGTACTACGACGCCCCCTCGGGCGGCACCTCCACGGAGAACGGCCGGATCAGCAAGCAGGTCACCGACAAGGGCACGTACCGCCGGGCCGGCCTGTGGAGCGGCTCCTGGCTCTACCGGGCCACGGGCGCCGCCGACACCGACACCGAGCCGCTGCCCTACGTACGGGTCGCGATCACGGCCGACCGCAACGGCGACTCCACCGTGGACTGGCAGGACGCGGCGGTCGCCTACCGCGACATCTGGACCCCGCCGACCGGCTGGGAGCAGACCGCCGACCGCGTCGTCCAGCGCATCCCCTTCAACTTCGCCTCCGCGGCCACCCACCCCTTCGCCGAGACCCTCGACGAGACCAAGCGGGTCAACCTCGCCACCGACGGCCTCGGCCAGTTCGTCCTGCTCAAGGGGTACGCGTCCGAGGGCCACGACTCGGCGCACATGGACTACAAGAACATCGGCTCCAAACTGGGCGGCGCCACCGACCTGAACACCCTCACCACCGTCGGGCACACCTACAACGCCGACTTCGGCGTGCACGTCAACGCCACCGAGGAGTACCCGGTCTCGGCCACCTTCGACCCGGCCCACCAGAGCAGCGGTCTGGGCTGGGACTGGCTCGACCAGTCGTACTACGTGGACACGCGCAAGGACGGCCAGTCCGGCGGGCGCCTGAAGCGCTTCCAGGACCTCAAGGCGGCCGCCCCCGGGCTGGACTTCCTGTACGTGGACGTCTGGTACGGCGACGGCTACGTCTCGCGCAAGCTCGAACGCGAGATCGGCGGCCTCGGCTACCAGCTCGCCACGGAGTTCCCCAACTCCATGACGGAGCAGTCGCTCTGGCACCACTGGGCGACCGACGTCAACTACGGCGGCTCGGACCTCAAGGGCATCAACTCCAACATCGCCCGCTTCATCGGCAACCACGTCAAGGACGACTGGATCGCGGGCAACGCCCTGCTCGGCGGAGCCGAGATCACCGCGTACGAGGGCTGGCAGGGCAAGAAGGACTACACGGCCTTCCTCACGACCACCTTCGCCACCAACCTGCCGACCAAGTACCTCCAGGAATCCCCGGTGGTGAAGTGGACCGCCGACACGGTCACCCTCGCCAACGGCACCACCGTCACCACCTCGGGGAACACCCGCAAGATCACCACGGCCGGCCGGACCGTGCTCAGCGGCTCCGCCTACCTGCTCCCGCGCGACGGCAAGCTCTACCACTGGAACGACAAGGCCGGCTCCACCACCTGGACCCTGCCGGCCGGCTGGTCCTCGCCCAAGCTGTACAAGCTGACCGACACCGGACGTCAGTTGGTCGGCGACCTCGCCGTCACCGGCGGCCAGATCACCGTCAACGCCGCAGCCAGGACCGCCTACGTCGTCACCAACGGCGCGGCCCCCGCCCAGGCCGACCCGAGCTGGGGCGAGGGAACCCCCGTCAAGGACCCCTCCTTCTTCGCGGGCAACCTGAACGCCTGGACCGTCACCGGAACCGGCGCGGCCGTCGCCCGCAACGCCCAGGGGCAGAGCGAGCTCACGATGGCCCCGAACACCGCCCCCGCCGTCTCCCAGCAGCTCACCGGCCTCACCCCCGGTACGTACGCCGCCTCCGTCTGGGTCTCCACGCCGGCCGGCCGCGCCACCACGCTGACCGTCACCCCCGTTGGGGGAACCGCCGCCTCCGTCTACGCCGACTCCTCCACGCTGACCAACAGCCTCGGCGGCAGCGAGAAGAACGGCACCAAGATGCAGCGGATGAAGGTGTTCTTCGACGTCCCGGCCGGCCAGTCCGCGGCCACCCTGAAACTGTCCGCGGCCTCCGGCTCCGGCACCGTCTACCTGGACGACGTACGCGTGGTCCGCTCCGCCCGCACCCCGCTCAACGGCCACTGGTTCACCGAGGACTTCGAGAACGTGGACGCCGGCTGGGGCCCCTTCGCCTTCGGCGGCGCCGGCGGCTCCGCCACCGACCCGCGCACCCACATCGCCCAGCGCAACGCCCCGTACACCCAGGCGGGTTGGAGCGGGAAGCTCGTCGACGACGTGATCAGCGGGCAGAACTCGCTCAAATCGCACGAGGAGCGGCAGGGCCTCGTCTACCGCACGCTCCCGCAGACCCTGCGGCTGACGCCGGGCCGCTCCTACAAGGTCACCTTCGCCTACGAGAACGGCTTCAGCGGCGACTACCAGTTCATCACCGGCTCCGGCAGCACCGAGACGGCCACCGCCCTGAACCAGGCCCGTACGGCGACCACCTTCACCAAGACCTTCACCGCCGGGACCGACGCCTGGATCGGCATCCGCAAGGTGACCGGCGAAGGCTCCCACAACGAGGCCGACTTCATCCTCGACGACCTGGCGGTCGATGACCTCGGCACGGGAGGCGGAGGCGAACTCCTCGTCCCGCAGAGCCAGATGAGCGTCAAGGCCGTCGACAGCCAGGAGACCGTCGGCGAGAACGGCGGCGCGGCCAACGTGCTGGACGGAGACAGCGCCACCATCTGGCACACCCAGTGGTACCAGGCCACCGCGCCGATGCCGCACGAGATCACCCTCGACCTCGGAGCCTCGTACAACGTCTCCGCGCTGCACTACCTGCCCCGCCAGACGCAGACCAACGGACGCATCGCCGACTACCAGGTGCTCACCTCCACCGACGGGGTCAACTGGGGTACGGCGGCGGCCTCCGGGACCTTCGCCAACACCACCGCCCAGCAGGACGCCGCCTTCACGGCGCGCACCGCGCGCTACGTCAAGCTCAAGGCCACGAGGGAGGTTTCGGGCAATCCGTGGACGGCGGTCGCCGAGCTCAACATCGGCTACCTGCCCTAGGATCCGCGAGATCAGCCGGAGTACCCGAACACCGGCTGATCTCGCCCTGCCGCCGGGCATGCTGAGGCGACGCGTGTGCCGATTCCTACCAGGGAGAGCGGATGAGCGAGCACAGTTCGGCGGCAGAGGTGTTCGACGACCTCGTCGAGCGCTACGAGGAGGCGTTCGGCGAGGTCCCGGCCCAGCTCGAGGCACTCGACTGGCTCACCGCCAGACTGCCCCGCGGGGCCCGGGTCCTGGACGTGGGCAGCGGCACCGGGCGGCCCACGGCGCAGGCCCTGGCCGCGGCGGGCTGCGCGGTGACCGGGATCGACGTCTCGGGGGAGATGGTGGCCCTGGCCCGCGGCCGGGTGCCCGCGGCGACCTTCGAGCAGGCCGACGTGCGCACGTACACGCCGGAACGGGGTGGCTTCGACGCCGTCTGCTCCTTCTTCCCGCTGCTGATGATGGACCAGCCGGAGGTGGCCGCCTCCCTCGCACGCATGGCCTCCTGGCTGGCACCCGGCGGGTACCTCGTCCTGGCCACGGTCCCCGGCGACATCCGGAACCTCGACATCGAGTGGATGGGCCACCGGGTGACCGTCAGCAGCCTCTCCACCGCGGACCACCTGGCCACCCTGGCGGCCGCCGGCCTGGACGTACTGGAGCACCACACGCGGGTCTTCCACCCCCGCGACGAACAGGCCGGACCCGAGGAGCACCTCTTCTGCTTCGCGCGCCGCGGCTGAGCCTCAGCGCAGCGGGCCGCGGGACGACTGCTGGCGCCGGAAGAGGACCGGCGCCACGCCCACCCGGTGGCTGAACAGCCTGCTGAAATAGGCGGCGTCCTCGTACCCGACCCGCCGGGCGACTCCGGCGACCGGCAGGTCGGTACGGGCCAGCAGCTCCTTCGCCCGGCTCAGGCGGATGCCGAGGAGGTACTCCTTGACCCCCTCTCCGGTACTGCGCCGCACCGCCCGGCGCAGCTGGGGGAGCGGCATCCCGAGCCGGGCGGCGTGCTCGGCCACGGATATCGGCAGGAGCGCGTCCCGGGCCAGGGTGTCCATCACGGCGTCCCCGTGCCGCGACACCTCGGCCCGGGCGTAGCGCAGCGCGACCAGCAGCCCGTGCACGGCCGCGGCGGCCTCCACCTCCAGGAGCGGGCCGCCGCCACGGGCCGCCCGTACGATCCCGTCGACCACGTGCCGTACCCCGGCCGTCCCGCTCAGCGGCACCAGCGGGCGGTCCGGGGTGATGTAGCCGAGGTCGGTGTACGCCTCCACGCTGGGGCCGGCGAAGTCCACGAAGCACTCCTCCCAGCCGGTCTCCGGATCGGGGCCGTAGTGGTGCTCCACCCCCGGCACCAGCCACAACAGCGCCGGCGCCGTCACCGGCTGCGGGGCCCGGCCCCCGTGACTGAACCAGCCCCGCCCGCCACAGACCACCACCGCGACGTGATGGTCGAGCGCACGCGGCCCCACCACCGGCAGCACGCCCTCCTGCACCCCGACGCCGAGGCACACCAGGCCGAGCCGGCGGTGGTTGGCGGTCGGGGAGAAGTACCGCATCCAGCTGCTGTACGGGGGCGTCGCCATCTGCGGATTGTGATCCACAAGCCCCGACGGGCTCAAGGGGCGGCCGGCTCCTGGGCGTTACGAGGCTTTCGCGCGGCGGGTGCGGCGGGCGGCGCCGGGGGCGGAGCGAGTCCGTCTCCCTCGCCGAGGCCTGCGCCGACCGTCCGGGTGCCTTCCTCGGCACGCACGAAGCCCGGGAGGAGGCTGCCCTGGCCCCCGCCGACCTCGCCACCGTGGAGCGGGCGCCGGCCGAACTCGGCCACGTGAGCGTCCCCGAGGAACTGCTGGAGAGCGACTGCGAGGGCCACGGCGCGCTGGAGCACTTCACGACGCGGCCCACCTGGGCGACGCGGTTCTTCGGCACGGTCCGGTGAACGACCCGCCCGGCGGCGGGGCCCGGGGCGGGGCCCGCATCCGGATCCGAAGGAGACGTCTCGGGCGCGCGGCGCGGGCCGGGCGGGGCCGGGTGTCTAGGCCGAGGTGTGGGGTGTGGACCGGGCGGAGCCGGCAGTCGTGGCCGGGGCGTGCGGCGTGGGCGGGGTGGGGCCGGGTTCCGGCGCGGGGGCGGACTCCGGGCGGAGGCCGGCCGCCAGGCCGGCGATCACCACGGCCAGGCCCAGCCATACCGCCGGACCCGGCACCCCGCTGCCGGTCACGGCGCCCGCGCCCGCCGCGGCGAGCGGCGCGACCCCGGTCAGCAGCCCGGCCCGGCCGGAACCCACGGCGGCCACCGTGCGGTACCAGAGGAGGAAGGCCACGGCCGTCACCATGACGGCGAGGTATCCGGCGGCCGCCCACTGCCGCGGGCTCACCGCGACGAGCTCCGCGGGTCCCTCCACGCACACCGTGAGCACCGCCAGCATCACCGCGCCCATCCACACCGCGTGCAGCGACACCCCCCACGCTCCGTGCCGCCGGAGCACCGGCACGGCGAGCAGTGTGAAGCCGGCCTCGCAGCCCAGCGCGAGCGCGGCCCAGCCCACCCCGGCGGCGTCGGTCCGGCCCGTCCCCTCCACCAGCACCGCCCCGGCGACCACCACCGGCGCGGCCATCAGCACCCGGCGGCTGGGCCTGCGGCCCTCCAGCAGCGGGCCGATCACCCCGAGCAGGATCGGCACGGAGGCCACGGCGACGGCGATGACGGCCGGCTCCGCGTGCGCGACGCCCCGTACGACGGCCACGTTGAACAGCACCAGCCCGGAGGCGGCGATCCCCGCCAGCCACAGCCACTCCCGCCCCCGCGGCAACACGATCCGCACCCGGACGGCACGGGCGAGGGCGAACAGCAGCAGCGCGGCCGCGGCGTAACGGACGGCCTGGACTCCGAACAGCGGGGCATCGACGAGGGACCGGGAAACGGTGACGCTGCTGCCGACGAGCGCCATACCGGCGATACCGGGGGCGAGGTCGCGCAGCGGGGCGGGGGATGTGTTCATACCGCCGAGCGTCGGCCAGTATTGGTCCTATGGACAGTGCCGAAGTGGAGCGGATCAAGGGGTCCAAAACCCGGGAGACGGGGACCGCGGGACCCGGGGCCGCGCCCGGACCTGCGTGCGGGGCCACGGGGTCTGAGGGCGCGCCGGGGCCGGCGTCCGTGGCCATGAGGGTCGGGGCCGCGGCCGTGACCTCGACCGCGATCGATGCCGATGCCGCCGGATCGGACTTCCTGCTGCTCGACATCGGCCAGGCGCCGCCGGGCGGTCGGACCGACTGGCTCACCGCCCGCATCCGCGCCGCGATCGCCGACGGCACCCTCCCGGTGGGCAGCCGGCTCCCGGCGGGCCGGGTGCTCGCGGCGGAGCTCGGGGTTTCCCGGGGCCTGGTCACGGAGGTGTACCAGCGCCTGGCGGACGCCGGTCAGGTGGC
>NZ_JBSGXB010000177.1:0-15874 GCF_053609185.1 Streptomyces sp. NPDC054956
CCCCGATCCTGGTCAGGACTCGGGGCGACCGGCGGTTGGGGGTGGAGGCGGCCGGCGGATTCAGTGGATGCGGCGGATGTCGCGGCGGCGCAGGGCGAAGCCCAGGCCGACCAGCCCGCCGAGGACCAGCCCCCCGCCGGCGGCGAGTTCCAGCGGGTTCAGCCCGGCCACGCTGCCGCCGAGGCCGCCGCGCACGCCGAGGGTGGCCCGGCGCGAAGCGCCCGTACCGGTGCCCGCGCTCGTGCCCGTGCCCGCGCTGGAGCCCGTACGGTGTCCGGCGGTGGAGCTGGTGGTGGGCCTGCTGGTGCCGCCCGCGATCGTCAGATCGGTGGAGCCGGTCTCGCCGTTGCAGGTGAAGGAGACGGAGTACTGGGCTCCGCGCCGGGCGTCCCGGTCCACGGTGACCCGTACGGTCTTGCCCCGCTCGATGCTCACGGTGTCGAAGACCCCGGAGGAGGCGGTGGCGAAGGCGGCGTTGCAGCCGGTGACGGACAGCACCACCTGGCCGCCGGGGGCGACCGTCGAAGGGGTGACGGCGAAGCCGAACGAGGTGATGGGCGCCGCTTCGGCGGCGCTCGCGGCGGGTGCGGCGACCGCGCCGAGTACGAGGGCGGCGCTCGCGGCGGCGGCGCCCAACAGGGCCGTGGGGGAGGTGCGTATCGCGCCCATGGTTGATTCTCCGGATCCCCGAGGAGCAGCCGCGGAACGGTTTCCGCACGTGGGGGGTCGTGCGCCTCGATGTCCGCCACGCTAGGCGCGGGTGCGGTGGCCCGCGATCAGGAACGGGCGAATGGGGCATAGCGGTAGGCCGAACCGGGGACGGGAGGCCCGCCCCCGGTTTGCCGGGGCCACGGAGATCCGGGAAACGCCCCCGAGGGGACGGCGCGAGGTCAGTCGTGCAGGCCCAGATGCGGGAACTGCGCGAGGAACGGTTCGGCGCTGGCGGCGATGCCCCGGCCGAAGGGGGCGTCGAAGTCCCAGATGAGGAACAGCAGGAAGGCGATCAGCGCGCTGAAGAGGCCCGCCAGCAGCAGCTCCCGGAAGGAACGCCTGATCTGCAGGGTGAAGATCAGGCCCACCGTCACCAGGGCCCCGGCGATCAGGCCGAACCAGACCACCCCGGGCATGGTGGCCCCGGCGCTCTGGCCGCGTGCGTTGCGGGCGTCGTCGACCACGGCGACCTGGTCGACGAGCGGCTGGTAGGCCTGGCCCTCGTGGTCGGTCTGCGGTTCGTAGTCCGTCACGTCACGGCGGACGCGTTCGAGCAGCTCGCCGCTGCGGTCGGTGAGATTGCCGCTGTCGGCCATCTCTTTCCATTCGGTGTCCACGACGAACGTCACGTAGGCGTCCACGTCGGCCCGGATCCTCTTGCGCACCTCGGCCGGGTAGACCTCGGAGCGGACGCTGATCTCGTGCAGGGCCTGGGACTCCTGGCGCACGTACTCCTGCGCGGCGCCGCGGCCTTCCCAGACGCCGGCGATCGCCAGGCCCAGCACGATCGCGTAGATCACGCCGATCATCATCGTCATGTACTCGATGACGTCCGGGGTCTCGCTGGGATCGTCGTCATCGCCGATCCGGCGTTGGTTGAAGAAGGCGATGGACAGCACCACGGCACACGCGGCGGCCATCGCGAGGGACAGGACGAGCCATTCCGACAAGATGACTCCAAATTTTTTCGGGCGAGGGTGTCTGGCGCGGGCGCGGGCGCGGGCGCGGCACTAGCGCGGGCGCAGCGCGATGATCGCGACCACGGCGGGGGCCGCGGTCATCAAGGTGAAGGTGACCGGAGAGACGTGGTGCTCGACCGGTTTGCGGGCCGACGCGTGGTACGCGGGGCGTGCGACCGCCTTCTTGGGGGCGGACGCGGGGACCACCGCGGGGGGCGGGGGAGCCGGCGGGGCGGGCTTCGGGACGACGGGTGCCTTGGCCGGGACGGGCGGGGCCGGTTCGGGGGGCTCGGGTACGGGCTTCGGTGCGGGCGGTGGCGGTGGCGGTGGCGGTGGCGGTGGCGGAGGCGGCGGGGCGGGGGCCGGTGGTGGTGGCGGTGGTGGGGGAGTGGGCTTGGGGGGTGGCTTCGGCGGGCACGGCGGGGGAGGCGGAGGCGGGCAGGGGTGGTCGCCGTGATGGCCCCCGCCGTGATGTCCGCCGTGGCCCCAGGGGAAGCCGGGACCCCAGGGGGTGCCGTGGCCCCAGGGGGTCCCGTGGCCGCCGCCCGGGATGCCGGGAGCGCCGATTTCGCCCTGGCCGCCGTGATGTCCGCCACCCCGGCCGGCTCCGGCCGCGGTGGCGACGGCGGACGCGACCTGCCTGACGACGCTCGCACCGTCGTCGGCATCGGCCTTCGTGGGGGCGCGGCTATCGGCCATGGCCGGTGTCGCGGACAGTGCGGCCCACAGCAGGACCGGGACCGCCAACAGGCGCCTGGAAGAGGCTCTTTTCACCTGGGGATCATGGGTTCGCGCGCGCCCGCGCGCGGGAAGGTTGCGCGGGGTTCGCCTGAACGGGTGAGGCTTTGGCTACGGAGGTTTGAGCCAGATTCCGAGCGAACCCGATCGGGCATCTGCCTTTTCTCAAAAGGTATTTGTCGGTTTCGGTCATTCCGCAACACCGTGCGCCCACGCCTTTGGCATGTGACGAAGAACGGATCGGCAATTTCCGCTTTCGCTCGCTCCGTTGGGCAATGATCAGTAGATTCGGCTCGGACAGGAGTCCGACCCCGCCCGGACCGCAGCAGGACTACGGCTTGGAGACCCCGATGGAGCGCCCCGCCTGGGCCCCGCCAGGCATCGACATATCGGTGCCGAGTGTGTCCCGCATCTACGATTACTACCTGGGCGGCTCCCACAATTTCGAGGTCGACAGGCAGGCGGCCCGTCGCGCCATGGAATTCATGCCGGGCCTGCCCAAGATCATGCAGGCCAACCGGGCATTCATGCGCCGCGCCGTCCGCTACGCCGTGGCCGGGGGCGTCACGCAGTTCCTCGACATCGGCTCCGGCATCCCCACCTTCGGCAACGTCCACGAGATCGCGCAGGCCGCCACCCCCGAGGCGCACGTGGTCTACGTCGACCACGACCCGGTGGCCGTCGCCCACAGCCAGGCGGTCCTGGCCGGCACCGAGCGGACCGGAGTCGTCGCCGCCGACCTGCGCAAGCCGCAGGAGATCCTGAACTCTCCCGAGGTCGGCCAGGTGCTCGACCTGAGCCGCCCCGTGGCCCTGCTGCTCGTCGCCGTCCTGCACTTCCTGGAGGACGCGGACGACCCGCACGCCGCCGTCGCCGCGCTGCGCGACGCGCTGGCCCCCGGCAGCCTCCTGATCCTCACGCACGCCTCGTACGAGGGAATCCCGCTCTCGCAGGAGGTCGCCGGCGGTGCCGTCGGCGTCTACCGGGACATCCGCAACCCCCTCGTCATGCGCGACGCGGAGCAGATCGGGCGCTTCTTCGAGGGCTTCGAGCTGCTCGAGCCCGGTCTGGTGGCCATGCCCAACTGGCGGCCCGACGGCCCCGACGGCCCCGAGGACGACACCACGGACGAAGACCCGTACGCCTTCTCGGGCTTCGCAGGAGTGGGACGCAAGGCGTGAGACTGCCGGCACAGCAGACGGCGGGCGACCCGGGAGCCCCGCAGGGCGCCCTGGAGGACCGCATCGGCCGGTTCGCGACCATCTGGGGACGGGCGATCTTCCCCGTCACGGCCACCTCGCTCACCCGCCCCGAGTTCGAGCAGCACCTCGTACCCCTCACCCGCACCCTCGTCGAGGCCCTGCGCGCACGCCCCTTCGACGCCACCGTCGGCCAGCGGGTCGGCGCGGAACTCGTCGCCGTGCACTGCACCGACCCCGAGGCCCTCGCCGGCACCCTCGGCGTGGTCGAGTCCTACCTGGTGCTGTACTGCGGGCCCGAGGGCCCCGACGCCGAGGGGATCGAGGGCACCGAGGAGTACCGGTCCCGGTGCGCCCGCCTCCAGCACGCCATCGCGGCCGGATTCGCCCGCGCCCTGCGCGAGCGCACCCTGCGGGAGCAGGAGGCCATCGCCCGCTCCGCGCTGACCGCCCGCATCGACGCCCAGCAGGCGCTGCACGCCAGCGAGGCCCGCTTCCGGGCCGTCTTCGAGGGGGCGGCCATCGGGATCGGCATCGCCGACCTGGAGGGCAACGTCCTGGAGGTCAACGACGCGCTGCTGCAGATGTTCGGCGGCATGGACGGGCACGTCCGCGGCCGCAACGTCAGCGAATGGGGCCACCCCGACGACACCCCGCACGTGTGGCGGATGTACGGCGAGCTGGTGCGCGGCGAACGCGAGAGCTACCGCGTCGAGAAGCCGTACTACCGGCACGACGGGACGGTCCTGTGGACCAACCTGACGGTCTCGCTGCTGCGCGACGCCGAGGGCGTCCCGCAGTACCAGCTGGCCCTGATGGAGGACACCACCGAGCGCCGCCTCCTCAACCTGCGCCTGCGCTACGAGGCCACCCACGACGCCCTGACCGGCCTGCCCAACCGGACGCTCTTCTTCGAGCGGCTGGAGAAGGCGCTCGGCGGGGCCGGCAGCACCCGTTTCGGCCTGTGCTACCTCGACCTCGACGGCTTCAAGGCGGTCAACGACAGCCTCGGCCACTCGGCGGGGGACCGGCTCCTGGTGGAGGTCGCCGACCGGCTGCAGAGCTGCGCGACCGGCCCCGGAGAGGTGGTCGCCCGGCTCGGCGGGGACGAGTTCGTGGCGCTGACCACCGGCCCGGACACCGAGGAGAAGGCCACCGAGCTCGCCGTGCGGATACTCTCCGCGCTCTCGGTCCCGATCCGGCTGGAGGGCCGTGAGCTCACGGTCCGGGGCAGCATCGGGATCGTCGAGGGAGCGGCGCGCGAGCGGACCCCGGCCGAGGTGCTGCGCAGCGCCGACATCACCATGTACCGGGCCAAGGCGGCCGGCGGCAACCGCTTCGAGTTCGCGGACGCGGAGGCCGACGCGCGGGCCATCACCCGGCACGGGCTGACCAACGCCCTGCCCGCGGCGCTGGAACGCGGCGAGTTCTTCATCGAGTACCAGCCGCTGGTGCACATGCACGACGGAAGCGTGCACGGCGCGGAGGCGCTGGTGCGCTGGTCGCACCCGCAGCACGGGGTGCTCGGCCCGGACCGCTTCATCCCGCTCGCCGAACGCACCGGGCTGATCGTTCCGCTCGGCCGCTGGGTGCTGGAGGAGTCCGTGCGCCAGGCGCGCAACTGGCAGCACCAGAACGGCGGCGCCAGGCTGCGGATCAACGTCAACCTGTCGCCCACCCAGCTGCACCACCCCGGCCTGGTGGCCGACACGATCCGAGTCCTGGAGTCCTCGGGCCTGGCCCCGGGGACGCTGTGCCTGGAGGTCACCGAGTCGGCCCTGATCGGAGCCGACGACGAACTCCTCGAACCGCTGCGCCGGCTCGCGGCACTCGGTGTGGACATCGCCCTGGACGACTTCGGCACGGGGTACTCGAACCTGGCCAACCTGCGGCGGCTGCCCGTCAGCGTCCTGAAGCTGGATCGTTCCTTCACCAAGGGCATGCAGCAGGAGCCGGCCAACCCGGTCGACGTCAAGATCGTGGAGGGGATCGTGGCCCTGGCCCACAGCCTCGAACTCGCCGTCACGGTCGAGGGCGTGGAAACCGGTGCCCAGGCGGCCCAGCTCCGGGCCCTCGGCTGCGATACGGCCCAGGGCTGGTACTACGCCCGCCCCGGCGCCCCGGACCGCATCCACACCCTGTCCCTCTCGGACGCGGTGCCCACGAGCACCTGACGGCCCTCACTCCATGCCCGCCTCCGTGCCCCGGCCGGGCGTGTGCACGGCCTCCGCCACGCGCTCGTGCCGCCGGGCGGTGTCCGTCAGCAGCGCGGCGGCGGCCGGCAGCCGCTCGGCCTCGTAGGCGTCGAGGGCTTCTTCCCCGGCCGGCCCGGCGAGGGCGGCGGCCAGCGTCCGGGCGAGGGCGCGGGCGTCCTCGACGCCCGTGTTCATCCCGAGCCCGCCGGCTATCGGGTGGACGTGTGCCGCGTCCCCGGCGAGGAAGACCCGGCCCTCGCGCATCCGGTCGGCCATGCGGACGTTGACCCGCCAGAACGAGAGCCACCCGGCCTCCTCCAGCTTTATGCCGGGCATCCGCGCGTGGCGGTCGAAGAGCCGCTGGAAGCTCTCCACCGACGGCGGCAGGGGCTCGCCCCGCTCGTCCGGCTCGGGGGAGGCCTGGAGCTGGAAGGTGTCGGTCCCCGGCATCGGGCACAGCAGCATGCCGCCGCCGTCCGAGGTGAACCACTGGTGCCAGAACTCCCGGCTCAGCCCCGGCGCCCGCACGTCCCCGAGCACCATGGCCTGCTCCGGGACGGTGTAGCCCTCGAAGGAGATCCCGAGCAGCCGCCGGGTCGTGCTGCGGCCGCCGTCGCACCCGGCCAGATGGCGGGCCCGGATCACGGTGCCGTCCGCCAGCTCCGCCTCGACCCCGGAGCCGTCCTGCGCGATGCCGGTCAGCCGGTTCCCGTACTCGACGCGCACGCCCAGTTCGGCGAGCCGGTCGCGCAGCGCCTCCTCGACCTGCCACTGACCTATGAGCAGACCGCCCTCGACGGCGGTATCGCTGATGTGCGCCCCGTCGAAGTACTTGCGCAGGACGGTGCTGCCCCGGCCGACGGCCTTCAGGCGTTCGGCGACCCCGAGTTCCCCGAAGGTCTCCACGCTGCCCGGGGTGAGCCCTTTGCCGCGGGATTCGCGGTGGGGTGCGGTGCGCTCCTCCACGACCCGCACGCCGATGCCGCGGCGGGCCAGGTCGCAGGCGAGCGTCAGTCCGGTGGGGCCGGATCCCGCGATCAGTACGTCGGTCACGTCGTTCATCGGAAGCCTCTCGTCGTCGGTGCCTCAAGGAAAGCGCCTCGACCGAGAAAATGCAACCCGGTCACGAAATTAACCCGGTCACGTATCTGTGCTATGCTGTGCCGCATGGAAATGGAGAACGTGACGGGTCTGCGCGAGAGCAAGAAGCTGCGTACGCGTCAGCATTTGGCGGCCACGGCGCTGGAGCTGTTCCTGGAGCGTGGGTTCGACGCCGTGTCCGTGGCAGACGTGGCCGCGGCGGCGGAGGTCTCCAAGCCCACGCTCTTCCGGTACTTCCCGACCAAGGAGGACCTCGTCCTCGACCGGTTCGCCGACCACCAGGACGAGGCCGCGCGCATCGTGCGCGAACGGCCCGCCGGCCAAGGCCCCGTCGGTGCGCTCCACGCGCATTTCCAGGCCGCCCTCGCCGAGCGGGATCCGATCACCGGCCTGTGCGACCACCCGAACGTGCTCGCCTTCCAGCGGATGCTCTACACCACCGCCGGCCTCGAAGCGCGGATGCAGCACTACGGCGCCCGCGAGGTGGAACTGCTCGCCGCCGTGCTGGAGGAGGAGGCGGTCCCGCCGCTGTCCGCGCGGCTGGCGGCCATCCACCTGGTGGCGGTCCGCCACGAACTGGGCCGGGAGAACTGGCGGCGGATGGACTCGGGCCTGAGCGCGGACGAGGCCTACCCGGCCGCGGTGACCGACGCCGGCCGGGCCTTCATGATGCTGGCCGACGGCCTCGACAAGGCCCTGCCCGTACGCGCGTCCTGACGCACCCCGGGTCCCCCGCCCCCGCCCCGTCCCGGGCGCCCGCCCTCAGCCCACCAGCATGCGCTTGAGTTCGCGGGCCGCACGCGGGGGCGCGACATCGGTCCGGTGCGCCAGGGCGATCGTCCGGCGCAGCGGGGAGCCCGCCAGGGGAGTGGCGCGCAGACCCGGCCCCGCGTGGTCCACGACCATCGCCGGGACCACCGCGATGCCCAGCCCCGCGCGGACGAAGCCCAGGACCGCGTCCATCTCGCCGCCCTCCACCGTGAACACCGGCTCGAAGCCCTCCGCCCGGCACGCGGCCACCGTGAGGTCCCGCAGGTCGTAGCCGTGCCGGAACATCACCATCGGCTCGTCGCGCAGCTCCCGGACGGTGAGCGGACCGCCGCCCGCCGGGGGCGGCAGGGTCGCGGAGGAGACCACCACGAGGTCCTCCGTGAGCAGCTCCACCGTCGTCAGCGCCGGAGCCGACGGCGGCAGCGGCAGGGCGATCAGCGCCAGGTCCAGGGCCCCGCGCGCGAGTTCCCGTACGAGGTCCAGCGAGCCGCTCTCCTCGATCAGCAGCTCGATCCCGGGATGCGCGGCGTGGAAGGCCCGCAGCACGTCCGGCAGCAGGCCCGTGCACACACTCGGCGTGGCCCCCAGCCGGACCCGGCCGCGCCGCAGCTGCGCCAGCTCCTGGACCTCCAGCCGCGCGGTGTCGGCGTCCGCGAGGATCCGGCGGGCCAGCGGCAGCAGGGCCTCGCCCGCGTCGGTGAGCGCGATGTTCCCGCGCGCCCGGCTGAACAGCTCGGCGCCCAGCTCCCGCTCCAGTGCCTTGATCTGCTGGGACAGCGACGGCTGGGCCACGTGCTCGCGCTCGGCGGCGCGGGTGAAGTGGCGGGTCTCGGCGACCGCGACGAAGTAGACGAGCTGCTGGAACTGCATCGTCCCAGCGTAGCGAGGTAAATAGGCTGCACCTATCGACTTCAGCTCCACCATGTCTTGGACCTTTCGGGACCTTCGTCCCTACGGTCTGTGTCATGGCTCTGGCAACGCGGACGGGTCGACGGCCGTCCACCACGCGAACGCTCTGGGACTCCACCGTCGGCAAGAAGTCCGTGATGGCCGTATCCGGCCTGATCATGCTCGGGTACCTCGTCGCGCACATGCTCGGCAACCTGAAGATCTTCTTCGGGCCGGAGGAGTTCAACGGCTACGCGCACTGGCTGCGCACCCTCGGCGCCCCCGTCCTCCACCACGAGTGGGCCCTGTGGATCGTCCGCGTGGCCCTGGTCGCCGCCGTCCTCGCCCACGGGGTCTGCGCCTACCAGCTCAGCCGCCGCGACATCAAGGCGCGCCCGGTGAAGTACGCCCACAAGCGCCGCCGGGCCAGTTACGCCACCCGCACCATGCGCTGGGGCGGCGTCATCCTCGCCCTCTTCATCGTCTGGCACCTGCTCGACCTCACCACGCTCACCGTCAACGAGCGCGCCTGGGCCGGGCACCCGTACGAGAACGTCCTGGCCACCTTCTCCACCTGGTACGGCAACACCGTCTACCTCGTGGCGATGGCCGCCCTGGGCCTCCACGTCCGCCACGGCTTCTGGAGCGCCGCCCAGACCCTGGGCGCCGGCAACGCCCGGCGCGAGCGGACCCTGAAGTTCCTGGCCAACGCCCTGGCCCTCGTCCTCTTCGCGGGCTTCGTGTCCGTACCCGTCGCCGTCATGACCGGAGTGGTGAGCTGACCATGAGCGAGAAGACCAACGAGACGACCGGCGACCACACCGGCGCGGACACCGGCGACGACGGCGAGAACACGGCCACGACCTACGCCGACTACACCACCGGCGAGCCGATAGCCGACACCAAGGCCCCCGAAGGCCCCATCGCCGAGCGCTGGGACCGCCGCCGCTTCGAGGCCAAGCTCGTCAACCCGGCGAACCGGCGCGGGCACACCGTCATCGTCGTCGGCACCGGACTGGCCGGCGGCGCTGCCGGCGCCACCCTCGCCGAACAGGGCTACCACGTGGTCCAGTTCTGCTTCTCCGACTCCCCGCGCCGGGCCCACTCCATCGCCGCCCAGGGCGGCATCAACGCCGCCAAGAACTACCGCAACGACGGCGACTCCGTACACCGCCTCTTCTACGACACCGTCAAGGGCGGCGACTTCCGCGCCCGCGAGTCCAACGTCCACCGGCTCGCCCAGATCTCCGTCGAGATCATCGACCAGTGCGTGGCCCAGGGCGTCCCCTTCGCCCGCGAGTACGGCGGCCTCCTCGACACCCGCTCCTTCGGCGGCGTCCAGGTCTCCCGCACCTTCTACGCCCGCGGCCAGACCGGACAGCAGCTGCTCCTCGGCGCCTACCAGGCGCTCTCCCGGCAGATCGCCGCCGGCAACGTGGAGCTGCACGCCCGCACCGAGATGCTCGACCTGATCACCGTCGACGGCGTGGCCCGCGGCATCGTCGCCCGGGACCTGGTCACCGGCAAGATCGACACGTACTACGCGGACGCGGTCGTCCTCGCCAGCGGCGGCTACGGCAACGTCTTCTACCTCTCCACCAACGCCATGAACTCCAATGCGACCGCCGTCTGGCGGGCGCACCGGCGCGGCGCGTACTTCGCCAACCCCTGCTTCACCCAGATCCACCCCACCTGCATCCCGCGCACCGGCGACCACCAGTCCAAGCTGACGCTGATGAGCGAGTCGCTGCGCAACGACGGCCGCATCTGGGTCCCCAAGGCCAAGGGCGACAACCGCCCCGCCGCCGAGATCCCCGAGGCGGAGCGCGACTACTACCTGGAGCGGATCTACCCCTCCTTCGGCAACCTCGTGCCCCGCGACATCGCCTCCCGCGCCGCCAAGAACGTCTGCGACGAGGGCCGCGGCGTCGGACCCGGCGGCGAGGGCGTCTACCTCGACTTCGCCGACGCCATCCGCCGCATGGGCAAGGAGAAGGTCGCCGAGAAGTACGGCAACCTCTTCGACATGTACGAGCGGATCACCGCGGAGAACCCGTACGAGGTCCCCATGCGGATCTACCCCGCCGTGCACTACACGATGGGCGGACTGTGGGTCGACTACGACCTCCAGACCACCGTCCCGGGCCTGTTCGCGATCGGCGAGGCCAACTTCTCCGACCACGGGGCCAACCGCCTCGGCGCCTCCGCCCTCATGCAGGGCCTCGGCGACGGCTACTTCGTCCTCCCCTCCACCATCAACGACTACCTGGCCCGCCACCCGCACCGCGAACCCGTCGACGACAGCCACCCCGAGGCCGCGGCCGCCGTCCGCGAGACCCGCGACTGCCTCGCCAAGCTGCTCGCCGTAGACGGGGACCGCACCCCCGACTCCTTCCACCGCGAGATCGGTGAACTCATGTGGGAGTACTGCGGGATGGCCCGCACCGAGGAAGGGCTGCGCAAGGCCCTCGCCCGCATCCCCGAGATCCGCGAGGAGTTCTGGAAGCGGATCAAGGTTCCGGGCAGCGGCGAGGAGTTCAACCAGTCGCTGGAGAAGGCCAACCGCATCGTCGACTACCTCGAGCTCGCCGAGCTGATGTGCCTCGACGCCCTCCACCGCGCCGAGTCCTGCGGCGGCCACTTCCGCGAGGAGTCCCAGACCCCGGACGGCGAAGCCGCCCGCCGCGACGAGGAGTTCGGGTACGCCGCCGCCTGGCAGTACACCGGAACCGGCGCCGCCCCCGTCCTGCACAAGGAAGACCTCGTCTTCGAGTACGTCCACCCCACCCAGCGGAGCTACGCATGAAGCTCACCCTGCGCGTCTGGCGCCAGCAGAACGCCGACGCCCCCGGCACCATGGCCTCGTACGAGGTCGACAACATCTCCGCGGACATGTCGTTCCTCGAGATGCTCGACACCCTCAACGAGGAACTGATCCTGCGCGGCGAGGACCCGGTCGCCTTCGACCACGACTGCCGCGAGGGCATCTGCGGAGCCTGCAGCCTCGTCATCAACGGCGACGCCCACGGGCCGGAGCGCACCACCACCTGCCAGCTCCACATGCGCTCCTTCGCCGACGGCGACACCATCGACGTCGAACCGTGGCGGGCCTCCGCCTTCCCCGTCGTCAAGGACCTCGTGGTCGACCGGGGCGCCTTCGACCGGATCATCCAGGCCGGCGGCTACATCACCGCGCCGACCGGCGCCGCCCCCGAGGCGCACGCCACCGCCGTACCCAAGCCGGTCGCCGATCACGCCTTCGAGCACGCCGAGTGCATCGGCTGCGGGGCCTGCGTGGCGGCCTGCCCCAACGGCTCCGCGATGCTCTTCACCTCCGCCAAGATCAACCACCTCAACGTGCTGCCGCAGGGCTCGCCGGAGCGCGAGACCCGGGTACTGGACATGGTGGCCACCATGGACGCGGAGGGCTTCGGAGGCTGCACCCTGACGGGCGAGTGCGCGACCGCCTGCCCCAAGGGGATCCCGCTCCCGTCGATCGCCGCCATGAACAAGGAGTGGCTGAGGGCGGTGCGCCAGGGACCGCGCTGACCCGCCCACCCCCGGTCCGCCGATCGGATGACGGCGGCGGTACCCGCCGTGCCGTGACCGGCCGCCCTCCCGGACATGGGCGACAGTGGGCCCCATGTCCCGAGCCCCCGCCGGCCACGGCCCGCGCCGCCGCACCGTGCTGGCCGCCGCCCTGACCCCCCTGGTGGCGGCCGGCTGCACCGGGGAGGAGCGGCCCCGCACCCCGCGCCCCGGCCCCGAGGCCGCCAAGGACGCCCTGGTGATGCTGATCCGGCACGCCGAGAAGCCGTACGCCGGGGACACCGGCGAGGACGACGAGGGCAACGAGGACCCCGGCTTCCTCGCGGTCCGGGGATGGCGCCGGGCCCAGGAGCTGCCCACCCTCTTCCCGCCGGCCCGCGGCGCCGGCCTGCCCCGCCCCGAAGCCGTCTTCGCGGCCGGCGGCAAGGCAGGGGCGCCCGCGCGCTGCCGGCAGACCGTGGAGGCACTGGCCACGGCGCTCGGAACGAAGGTCCGCACCGAGTACGGCCTCGGGGCCGAGCCCGCCCTGGCCCGCGCGGTGCTCGCCACGCGGATGCCGGTGCTCGTCTGCTGGGAGCACACCGGCATGCCCCGCCTGATCCGGGCCCTGGGGGCGCAGGACGTCCTCGGGCTGCCCGCCGCCTGGCCCGACCGCTACGACCTGGTGTGGACGTTCACCCGCAGGCAGGGCGTGTGGAGCTTCCGCGAGCTGCCGCAGCACCTGCTCGCGGGGGACGCGTAGACCGTCCGGTGGCCCCGCCCGGCCCGCCAGGAGGACTGCGAGGTACGGGCGTACGCTGAGAAGTGGACTCGGGGCAGTCGTGCGCCTGGAGGTCGACGATCATGTCTGGCATCGTGCGAAGGGGTTTCGACTCCGCCGACGAGACACGTCGGTTCGAGGACGGCAAGGGCAGGCTCGACCTGCTGAACACCGATCACGGGCCCGTCGGACGGGCCGTGTTCGAGCCCGGATGGCAGTGGTCGCAGCACATCAAGCCCATTGCCGGAACGGACAGTTGCGAGGCCGCCCACGTCGGCTACATCATCAGCGGCCGGATGAAGGTCGTCATGGACGACGGTGACAGCATCGAGGCGCAGCCCGGAGACTTCATCCAGATCGACCCCGGCCACGATGCCTGGGTGCTCGGCGAGGAACCGTGCGTCGTCCTCGACTGGCAGGGTTACGGGAACTTCGCCAAGCCCGCGGCCTGACCCGGAGCCGCCCCACCCCGCCGACTACCGCCGCGCGGCCAGCGCCCGCGCGAGATGGGGCGCCGTACGGCTGCCGGTGGCGCGGGCCACGTCGGCGGGCGTGCCCGCGGCCACCACCTCACCGCCCTCCGCGCCGCCGCCCGGACCCAGGTCGATGACCCAGTCCGCGCCCGCCACCACCGCCATGTCGTGCTCCACGACCACCACCGAATGCCCGGCGTCCACCAGGCCGTGCAACTGCCGCAGCAGCACTTCCGCGTCGGCCGGGTGGAGCCCCGTCGTGGGCTCGTCCAGCAGGTACAGGGTGTGGTCGCGGCGCAGCCGCTGGAGTTCGGTCGCCAGCTTGATGCGCTGTGCCTCGCCGCCCGACAGCTCCGTGGCCGGCTGCCCGAGCCGCAGGTACCCCAGGCCGATGTCCGACAGCGCCGCCAGGCTCCGCTCGGCCGCCGGGACCCCGGCGAAGAAGGAGGCCGCCGACTCCACCGTCAGGGCCAGCACCTCCGCGATGTTCAGCCCCGAGTAACGCACCTCCAGGGTCTGCTCGTTGTACCGTGCGCCCCCGCATTCGGGACACGGGGCGTACGTACTGGGCAGGAACATGAGCTCCACCGAGACGAACCCCTCGCCCTGGCAGGACTCGCACCGGCCGCCCGGCACGTTGAAGGAGAAGCGGCCGGCCTTCCAGCCGCGCGCCTTCGACTCCGGCGTCGCCGTGAAGAGCCGGCGCACCACGTCGAACAGACCCGTGTACGTGGCCAGGTTGGAGCGCGGGGTGCGCCCGATCGGCTTCTGGTCCACCTCCACCAGCCGTCGTACCGGAAACCCCGGGTCGGTCAGCCGTTCGCCGGCCTCCCGCGCCAGCGCCCGGCCCACCAGCGTGGACTTGCCGGAGCCCGACACCCCGGTCACGGCCGTGAACACCCCGAGCGGGAACTCGGCGCTCACGTCCCTGAGGTTGTGCAGGTCCACACCGCTGAGCCGGACGGCCCCGGTCGCCTCCCGCGGCGGCCTCGGCGCCGGTCCGTCCTGTCGCGGGGTGCGGAACAGGTGCCGGGCCGTCGCGGAATCCGCCACCTCGGCCAGCCCCGGCGGCGGCCCGCTGTACAGCACCCGCCCGCCGTGCTCCCCGGCCAGCGGACCGACCTCCACCAGCCAGTCCGCGTGCCGCACCACGTCCAGATGGTGCTCCACCACGAACACGGTGTTCCCGGCCTCCTTGAGCCGGTCCAGCACGCCGAGCAGCGCCTCGGTGTCGGCCGGGTGGAGCCCCGCCGACGGCTCGTCCAGTACGTACACCACCCCGAACAGACCCGACCGCAACTGCGTGGCCAGCCGCAGCCGTTGCAGCTCCCCGGCCGACAGGGTCGGGGCGCCGCGGTCCAGGCTGAGGTAGCCCAGCCCGAGTTCGGTGACGGGGCCGATCCGGGAGCGCAGGTCCTGCGTCAGCACCCGGGCCGCCTCGCCGCCCCCGTCCGCCGCGGCCAGTACGCCGTCCAGGTCGGTCAGCGCCAGCGCCGCCAGCTCCGCGATGGTGCGGCCCGCGAAGGTCACCGCCAGCGCCTCCGGACGCAGCCGAAGGCCCTCGCACACCGGGCAGGGGGAGTCCGTCAGGAACTTCTCGGCGCGGGCCCGCAGGGTGGCGCTCTTGCTGTCGGAGAACGTCCGCATCACATAGCGGTGGGCGCTCATGTACGTGCCCTGGTAAGGGCGTTGGATCCGGTCGGCCTCCCGTACGGGATGCACGGTGACCACCGGCTGCTCCTCGGTGAACAGGATCCACTCGCGGTCCCTCGCCGGGAGCTCGCGCCACGGCACGTCCACCCCGTACCCCAGCGCCTCGAGGACGTCGCGCAGGTTCTTGCCCTGCCAGGCTCCCGGCCAGGCGGCGATGGCGCCTTGACGGATCGACAGGTTTCCGTCCGGGACGAGGAGTTCCTCGCTGGTGCTGTGTACCCGTCCGAGTCCGTGGCAGGAAGGGCAGGCCCCGGCCGCGGTGTTGGGGGAGAAGGCGTCGGAATCGAGGCGCTCCGCCCCCGGCGGATAGGAGCCGGCCCGCGAGTACAGCATCCGCAGGGAGTTCGACAGGGTGGTCACCGTGCCGACCGAGGACCGCGCGCCCGGCGAGGAGCGCCGCTGCTCCAGCGAGACCGCGGGCGGCAGCCCGGTGATCGAGTCGACCTTCGCCGCGCCGATCTGATGGATCAGGCGGCGGGCGTACGGGGCCACGGACTCGAAGTACCGCCGCTGGGCCTCGGCGTAGATCGTGCCGAACGCCAGCGAGCTCTTGCCGGAGCCGGAGACCCCGGTGAAGACGGTCAGCGCGTCGCGCGGGACGTCCACGTCGACCCCGCGCAGGTTGTGCTCCCGGGCGCCGCGGACGCGGACGTAGGGATCATGGGCGTGGGGGGCGGCGGACGGGTGCATTCGCCCCAGTTTAGTGCCCCGGGTCCGGGGCCGGCCCGGCGAGTCCGGCCGGCCCGGCGACTCCGGCCGGCCCGGCGAGTCCGGCCGACCCGTCGAGTCCGGGCGGTCCCGCCGGTGCCTCGGGTCC
>NZ_JBSGXB010000178.1:0-15873 GCF_053609185.1 Streptomyces sp. NPDC054956
GATCTTGGGAGCCCGCTGCGCGCGCTCTGAATTCAAAACCCAATTGCTCAGCGCTTCGCGCCTCGCTTTTCGGGTGAATTCTGCGAGGAATTCGGCACGTCTTTTTACCTTAATCCGAATTCCTCGCGCTTCGCACTCGGAGCCTTTAAATGTCGAATGGAAGAGGCTCGCGCAATTGCCGCTTGAATTCTTTTTCCCGGCATTTGTAGCACGGATTAGGCCAGTTATCGTAATCGTCTTCCAATTCCCCTCCGCAGTGCGGACACTTTCCGCAGTACGCGTCTCCGCAGATTTCACCGCAGTTATCGCACGGCTTTTCACCGGTCATTGCCAACCCCTTTTGGTGCGCTTATCGAATTCCCGAGAAAGGTATCAGAGGGTTTCCGGACACGCAAACAGCCCCCCTCTTTGGAGGGGGGCTACGGTGTTTTTGCTGGTCAGGAGTACCGTACGCGCGTGCCGGTACTCACCGGGTTACGCGTTCTTCGTCTGGGCCTGGTAGTAGGCGAGGATCTGGGATTCCATGTACAGCTCCTTGCCGTCCTTGACGGTGGCCTCGGGGAAGTCCTCGCGGCGGGTCTTGTGGGCGCGCAGGGTGTCGTACTTGGGGACGCCCTGGGTGGGGCCCAGACGGCGGGAGATCTCGGCCAGGGTGAGGAGGACCGGCGGGGCCGTGGGGTCGGCCTGGGCGCCGTGGCCGGCCCCGGGGCGGCCCTGGCCGGGGATGACCCGCAGGCGGTCACGAAGGTCCGTGATCTGGGCCCCTTCGGCCATCACATCGGCCTCGTCGTGTGACGGCCGACCTGCGGTTTCGTGCGTGAGACCTCCCGCAGAGGCCCCCTGGGGCGCCTTCTGGCCGTTCCTGGCCCCATCACGTGATAGGCGGGCCAGGAGCCGCGGGAGGCGCTTCGGGGAGGGCTCGGGCGCGGTGCCGAAGAGGCCGGCGGCCGGGTCGAAGCCGGTGGCCTCGCGCTGCTCCAGGGCCCAGGCCCGGAGCTCCTTGGGCTCGCCATAGCAGGTCTGGACCCAGTACTGGTGATTGCCTTCCACAATCATCATGCGCCCGGCCTTGTCGACGGATTCCGGGATGGGGGTTGTGCCGATTACGTTCTTCCACTGGTTGCTGTTGAAGTTGCCCATGAACTTGAGCCGGAAGAGGTTACGGAGGCCCTTTCCGCCCAATGCCTGGTCCCGGAGATCCTGGAATACGGCGAGGATGTTTCCGTGGACGAATCGACCGAGGCGGGCACTGGATGCGACCGAGCCCCAAATGGGATCGGCAGCGCGTTCGGCCGGACCGTCTTCATCGGCCTTTGACTTACGGTTGTCGTCCCACCATTCGCGGGAGATGTCCGCGAATTCGTTGGACTCCTCGATAAGGAGGAGGAGGCCGGGGAATTCGGTGTCCGGCTCGTCTTCCTTGACGGACGTCCGCGCGTCAATCTCGTCCTTGAACCACTCGATTGCGCGGCGCATGTCCTGCGGGTTTTTCGGGTCGTTGTAGAGGTAAAAGCCGGGCAGTCCGTTGTAGATTTTGACGCTCACGCGCTTGACGTCCGCCGCGATGATTGAGTAGCCCTGGCGGATAAGCTGGGCAATTACCATCTGAGCGAATGCGCTCTTTCCGCCTCCGGTACCGACGGACAGCGCCCAGTGGGGGGTTTCGCCGTCGCCCAGCTCCTTGACGATGATCCGGCCGAAGGTGTCCTTCCCGATGACGATCTCGCCCTTTTTGCAGTTGGCGATGGCTTCCTGGATGTCCGCGTCGAAGAACGAGACGCGGTCCGGGCACTCGGGCTCCGGGATGGGCGGCGGGGGCGGCGGCTTGTGCGTGTAGACGGCGGTGAACGCCTCGTCGCGGAAGCTGTACCGGCCGACCCACTCCCCCGGCAGGCGGGAGTTCAGCAGGAAGGTGATCTGGTCCTTCTCCAACTGGGAGCCGCGGAACGTCCAGGGGAGGCGCAGGACGATCCGCGCGCCCTCGGCGCCCAGCTTCTCCGGGAGCTTGAGCCACTGCTGGCGCAGCTCCTCCTCCGGGAGCTTCAGGTCGTCCCGCAGGATCGCCCAGACGCGGGGGCCGTAGACGGCGTCGTCTCCGGCGGGCCGCGGCTTCCACCGCTGGGCGATGGCGACGAGGCCGGCGAACGCGTTGGCCAGCAGGATGAGGGTCATGGTGCGCCAGGCCGGGACCAGGAGGCCGAGGGCGCCGGCGGTGAGGCCCAGGCGGGCCAGGCCGCGCAGGGCGTAGGGCCAGCGGTGCCACATCCGCAGGACCAGGAACACCGCGATGACGACCGGGGCGACGGCGCGGTAGATCCGGCGGAAGAACCGTCCGGTGGCCTGGGCGGCGCGCCAGAGCTTGCCGGTGAGCGCGACGACCCGCAGGGCGCCGTGGACGGCGCGGTCCAGGAGGCGGGCGGAGCGGCCCTGGTAGGTGTCGATCCAGTGGGCGAAGCGGCGGGCGCGGGCGGACGGGCCGCGCCGGGGCTTGACCAGGCTGATCCGGGGCGGGGCCATGGCGATGGAGCCGAGGTCGGCGACGAGGCCAGCGGGCCGGGTCTGGACGGTGTAGGTGCCCGCGCGGAAGAAGCCCGCGTCGGAGCGGGGCTCGCCGCGCAGTTCGCGGCCGGTGTAGAAGCGGAAGATCCCGGCGACCACCTTCGCGACGGTGACCAGCACCTCCCAGAGGCCGACGAAGAAGCTGCCGATGCTGCGGAAGAAGCCCTTCTTCCCCTCGGCCTTGCCCCCGCCCTTCCACTTCTCCAGGTTCTTCGCGCCGGCGCCGACGCACCACAGGACCGCGAGGATGGTGATGCTGCCGCCGGGGACGCGCGCTTCGGCCCAGTCCCAGACGGTCATGAACGCGGTGGCGACCGGGCTGTCCTGTCCGGTGTCGGCTGCCGGGTCCGGCAGCGGGGTGGTGTACGCCGCTAGGGCGACGGTCATGCTGTGCACGGAGTTCCCCTCGACTCGTGGAGGGAACCCGCCCGCCCGGCAGGTGTGATCTGGCAGGACGCGACCTGCCGGGCGGACGAATCCCCGGTACTGGAGACCGCCCGGGTGTGGGCGATCTTCCCTTGCGGGACTGACACCCTGCTGCCGTCCTCCTGTGGAGGGAGTCCGGAGAGCAGGGCCCTTCATCTGGTACGGGTGGTCGAAGTAGGGGTCGGTGTGACAGTTCGACCCGACTTTCTTCTACAGACCGGACAGGGCTTGCCCGCAAGATCCCGAGGCTTGCCCGCAAGCTCCGGAGGCTTGCCCATTTCCCGAGGGCGGGGGCTTGCCCAGGTAAGCCTTGGGCTTACCCAGCGCCTTGACCTGGGGATATGGCCGGGAGTGTCCATGGACTGTCCATGGACACTCCCGGCGGGCGGGCTACAGGTAGGGGCCGGGTCGGTCCGCCTCGTTGACCGCCTGGGCGGTCTGGGTGGCGGTGGCGTCGCGCCAGTAGCGGGTGACGGTCTGGCGGAACCGGGGGTCCTCGGGGTTGCGGTTGTGGCGGGTGGCGACGGCGTCCAGGACGTAGGTGAGGTCGGAGACCCCGTCCGCGAGCATCTGCTTGACGTCGGCGTTCATGCTCTGGGTCTTGGCCTTGGCCGTACGGACGATCGAGAGCGGCGGGCGGACACTTCGAGACTCTCCGCCCTGGTCAGGGCCGGTTTCAAGCGGATATCCGCTGGTCTCCGCCTGGATGGTGGGCTCGTGGGCTCCTGACGTCGTGACGTCACCAACGGACGGGGGAAGGATGGCGGGGGCCTCGGTGGCGGGTGCTGCGAGCAGGGCGGGCGCGGCCGTGATGGCGGGCTGGAACATCCGCTCCAGGGCGACGTCGGCACCGCCGAGGATGCGGGTGCGCTGGACGTCCAGGAGCTGGGTGCCCAGCACCGTGTCGCCGGTGCCCACCTTCGCCGCGAGCTTCCACGAGCGCAGGACGGACTTCTGCCGGGTCTTCTCGTCAGGGTGGGCGGCGGCGCGGGCCTGGTGGTAGGCGAGGTCCCGGATGACGGCGGCGGCCCGGGTCTCGGCTTCGACGTCGCGGCCCTCCTGGTGGACGACGATCCGGCGGACGAGGAACGCGAGTCCCTCGGCGGCGGCCGTGATGGCCATGGGGGTGGCGGCGTAGACGATGGTCTGGCCGAGGCCCTCGGTCGCGGCGGTGGCGCCGATGACGGCGGCGACGGCCGGGAGGGCCCACAGGCCGATGCGGATGATGAGCGGGGAGGACTGGCCGAGCAGGGTCAGGCCGAGGAGGAGGAACGCCAGGACGGCGGTGGCGCCTTCGCCGGCGGCCAGGGCGCCGATCGCGGTGCCCTCCCCGTAGGCGGCGGAGATGTTGGAGTAGGTGCCGATGCCGCCCGCGATGCCGACGGCGACCATCGGGACCAGGGCCAGGCCCAGGACGGCCCGCTGGGTGCCGGTCAGGGTGTTCTTCACGGTGGTTCCTTTCGCATCTGGTGACGTCGCGGGCTCGTGGGCTCGTGACGTCATGAGGTGGGGTTGATCAGCTCTTCTTCGTGCGGCGGACGGTGCGGACCGGGCGCGGGGCCCGGGGGGTGACGCGGAGTTCCTTGATGGCGGCGGCGACCCCGATGACCGCGATGCCGATGCCGATCCCGCCGTACGCGATGGCCTGGCCCATGGCCGCGATGGCCGGCGCGGCGACGACCAGGAGGACGGTGGCGGGGGTGCACAGGATCAGCAGGCCCACCGCGACGAGGAGGCCGTTGCGGATCCAGGCCGGGACCGGCTGGGTCGGCATCTGCACGACGATCGGCGCCTGGGCCCCGGTCTGGGGGAGGTAGACCGGCTGCCCCTGCGGGGTGTAGCCAACGGTCACGCCGGGCGGGATCGCGGGGAACGGGCCGGAGGTGTACGGGATCGGGTTGGTGTCCACGGTGTTCTCCTTCAGGCCGCGAGAACGGCCGGGTGATCGGCGCACCCGGAGCAGCAGCCCAGGGAGGTCGGAATGACGTAGGGGTAGGTGACCAGGCAGACCGGACAGGTCCGGCGGGCGCGCATCATGGCGCGGTGGGCACGCCACCGGCCGGGGGTCATCGGCCGGACGGCGGCGGCGAGGTCGAGGCGGTAGAGGTAGGCGGCGCGGACCAGGCGCTCGGTCGCGCCGGGCGGGCGCCGGCCGAGCCACAGGATCTGGGCGAAGACCGGCTGACCGCCGGGGCGAAGGCCCTGGGCACGGAGCTGGCGGCGGGTGGCCAGGCCCTCGGGGGCGAGCTTTCGCGGGTAGGTCGGAAGCCCGTACGTCTCGCCGGTCGGGTCGAAGAACTTCACCGGAACACCTCCTGTCTGCTGGTCAGTGGGTTGTGGTGACGTCATGACGTCGTGTCGCCATGACGTCACCACGGGGAAGAGAACGGATCACGGGTTGTCGTCCGGGGCATCCCACCCGGCCCAGTCCGCGACCGCCTCGGCGGCCTCGTTGCAGGCGTCCTGGATGGTGCGGTGGCCGCCCGTGCTCATCCGCAGGAGCGGGAGGCCGACGGCCAGGTGGATCGCGAGGGCCCCGATGAGCGCGAGGGCCAGGAGCGTGAGGCCGGCGGGGAGCGGCATGTCCTGGTGGCCGAGGCCGACGACCAGGCCGACGCCGAGGACGGCGGAGACGACCTCGGGCGCCCAGGCGGCGAGGTAGAAGAGCGGGAACGCGATCATGTCCTTCATGTCCCTCACCTGACGATCATCTGGTCGGGGTGGCCGGTGGTCATGTGCTGCACGCAGTCCGGGCAGTCCTCGCGCGGGGCCAGGCCCGCGTGGGCCTCCCTGCTGGCGTAGGCGTGGAACCAGCACTGGCGGCACTCGCCGCGGGGCGGGTTCAGCGCCTTCCTCGGCGGCATCACCACCACCCGCTGGACTTCTTCGCGACCTTGGCCTTCGCGTCCTGGTGGAGGATCTCCGCCTTGGCCGTCTGCGCCGCGCCGATCTCCGCGAGGAGCCGGGCCTCGGCGTTCGCCCAGATCGTCTCGATGCCACGCTCGGCCCTCGGCGAGGACTTGTAGCGGGTGGCCTTCGCGAAGATGACCCCGACGTTCCCCGCGACCCGCGCCTGCTCTCCGGGGAGCAGTCCGTCCATGTCCCGGCGCCGGACCGCCTCGAGGCGGGTGGTCGCGATGTGCAGCACACGGTCCAGGCGGCGGATCTCGCTCTTGCTGTTGCTCATGGGTCAGCCCCTCTTCGGGTAGCCGTGGCCGGCGGGCGGGTTAGCAGACTCGTTGACGTACAGGGCGTGGGCGATGACCTCCTCAAAGCGCTGGCGCTCCGGGTCGGTCTCGACGTACGGCGGGTTGAGCGAGCCACCGAGCGAGGCCATCAGGCCGTGCGTGCGGAGGTAGTCGTCCTCGGCGGTTTCGCGGCGGATGCTCACGCGATCACCCCGGGGTTCTTGCCGGACTTGTTGCCGCTGGAGTTGGTGTTCGTCTCCTTGACCTTGCGGCTGAGGTCTTCGTCGGCCATGGGGATCACCCGGCCAGCGCGAGCCGGAGCTGGCCGACCGCGCGGTGGAAGTGGGTGTAGGCGAAGGCGTCCCCGCGGCCGACGTGTCCGGCGACGGCGGCGTACGGCATTCCCTCGGCGCGGAGGAGGACGACGTCCTGGTCCTCGGCGGGGAGCGCGGCGACGGCGGCGGCCAGCTGCTCGGGCAGTTCCTGCTCCGGCTCGGCCAGGGCGACGTCCTCGGCGGCCGGCGCGGCCGGGAGCGGGAAGGACGTCACGGCGTCCGCCCAGTCCCGGGGGATCTCGCGGTTGCGGCTGACCTTGTAGAAGTCGCTCACCGCGTGGCGGGTCAGGACCGCGAGCCAGCCGAACGCCTCGGCGTCCTCGGCACGGAGCTGGTGGATGCTGCCAGCGGCCTTGACCCAGGCGGCCATCACGACGTCCTCGGCCGTGGCCGGGTCGTTCGTGAGCGGCACGGCCAGGGCGACCAGGCGCCGGTTGTAGAGGCGGAAGAGCCGCTCAAGGCGGTCGGCAGATGCCTTCGACAGCGGCTCTGCCTGCGGAGATGTCAGGTGTGCGTCGATACGATCCATGACAGGACCGATCCCTTCTGTGCATGCAGTCGGGTTCGCTCTCAGGCCCTGGGCACGGTGGTTGCACACCGACCCAGGGCCGTCCTCGTTCGTCATCACAGTGACAGCTATTGTGTAACAATGCAAGCGATGACATCAGCATCGCTCGGGTGACGGGATAATGTGGCAGCAAGTGCTACGTTGACGCGTAACCCATCGCATCAGGAGAAGACACATGACCAGCGAGAAGCCGAGCCTTCCCGAAACCATCAAGACCCTGCGCGCCTTCGTCGCGGGTCAGGAGCCGGGTGCAGCTCTTCCCTCCGAGACCGAACTGGCAGACGCCTTCGGCAGCAGCAGGGCTCTCGTGAACAAGGCAGTCACCCACCTGATGGCCGAGGGCGTACTCATCCGGCGAGGAAAGAAGGCAGTTGTGCAGCCCATCCCCGTGATCCTTCGACAGGTTCCGACCCGCTACACCGCCGCGTTCCGTGAGGCCCAAGGCGCTCGTGGCGCGTTCGACGCGGAGATCCGCCAGCACGGGCTCCAGCCCCGGTGGACCACGGAACCCGGCCAGCAGGCCGCACCTGAGAAGGTCGCGCGTCTCCTCGGCATCGAGGCCGGCGCGCAGGTCGCCACCCGGTCACGGGAGATGTTCGCGAACGACACCCCGGTCCAGGTAGCCATCACCTACATCCCGTCGGACGTGGCCACCGCCGCTGGCGTCACCGACGTTGACAGCGGGACCGGCGGCATCATCAGCCGGATGGGTGAGACCGAGAACCGCCAGGCAACGGTCACCGAGACCATCGGCGTCCGCATCCCGACCGAGCAGGAGCAGCAGCAGCTCAAGCTTCCGGGTGACGCGCGGGTCTACGAACTGACTCACGCCGCTCAGACCGCCGAAGGCAGGTGCGTAGAGGTCACGGTGCACGTCATGCCGGTGCACCTCTGGGACCTGTCCTACACCTGGGACCTGAGCTGATCCGTCCCTGATCAGCCGTACGCGTGAGTGGTGTCCCTACCGACGGTGAGCGTGTCCGCTACTCGGAGTAGGCTGCATCGAACCGCAAACAAGATCAGTAAACGCAAAAAAGCCGCAAGCCCCACCCGGGCTCTGCAAGAGGGTTCGAAGCCTCAAGCCGAGTCGAAGTCCCGGAGAAGGGCAATGCGGCGACCGAGATAGGTCTGCTGCCGAGTGTAGGGCAGTGGTGAAGCGCTGTCTTCACCACTCGTGACGTCACGAGAGTGACGTCTGTCCTGCGTACCCGGGTGGCAGGCCGGAAAGGCACCACCTCAGTGGGACTTACCAAGCCCGCCGCAGTGCCCGCCCAGAAGGGCGGTGGAACGGTCTCGAACCTGGAGCGGGACGGGGCCCCGGCCGGGTGCCGACCGGTCGCGGGGATGAAGAAGGGCTGGTTCTACCGGCCCGCCGACCGCATGATCGTCCACCAGCAGAACGCCGAGTCCGCGCCCCTGGCGATCGGGCGTGTGCCGAAGGTCATCGGCCAGATCTCGCACCTCACCGACGACGGCGAGAGCATCCGCATCGAGTACCTCGTCCTCGGGCACCGCCAGCGGCGGGCCCGGATCGTCAACGAGGACGAGCTGGACCGTGGCACCTGGGCCGCGAAAATCGGGTTCCGCCGGCCTACCGGCAACGACGAGCGACACGCGTACGCGCGCCTGATCCGCGAGGAGGGCGAGGACGCCAACGTCATCCCGGCCCGGACCTACTACGACGAGGAAGGGTCCCTCGTCTTCCCCTCCGCCGAGGCCCAGACCCTCGGGTACCGCGTCCTGCGTGGCTCCGAGGAAGAGGCCCGGGAGGCGTGGGAGGAGATCGTCGCCTGGACCACGATGGACGGAAAGTCGGCGCTGGTCCTGGGCGCCATGATGGTCGGCCCGATCCTGGACTCCCTGGACGTCCTGGCCCACGTGCTCAACTGCTACGGGCCCGGCCAGCAGGGCAAGAGCACCGTGATGACCGTGGCCTGCGCGATCCTGGGCGACCTCAAGCCGCGGCGCCAGCAGCTCATGATGACCTGGAACAGCAGCAAGCAGGGCATCACCCAGAGCTTGAGGATGCGCGGCTTCCTGCCCCTCGGCCTGGACGAGCACAGCTCCTCCGGGCGGAGCATCAAGGAGTCCGCGCGGGAGATCTCCCAGATGGTCTCCGGGGCGGTCCGCGCGATGGGCACCGCCGACGGCTCTCCGCGCGAGAGCGACGGGTTCTGGCTCTCCCTCCTGCTCTCCACCTCCAACGAACAGCTCAAGTTCGCGGGTCAGACCGAAGACCTCGCGACTCGGCTCCAGGAGATCAGCGCCCCCTTCTACCCGGACCGGATGGTCCTCGCGGACGGCTCCCCCGCGCCCGCCGGCCACCACGGCGCCGAGCACGTCGCCAAGCGGCTCAAGCGCCTGGCGAAGAACTTCGGCGGGTGGCCACTGGAGTGGGCGATCCGCAAGGACATGTTCCACGCGAAGAACCTGGCCCAGCTCAAGAAGCTGCACCTGGAGCTGACCGCGAAGAACCGCCCGGCCACCGGCGGTATCTCCGCGACGATCGCGGAACTCCACATGGCTTGGGTCGTCGGCGCCCACATGCTCGGCGAAGCCATCGGCGTTCCCGGCCTGGGTGAAGCCGCCGAGGCCGAGGCACTCGCGCGGCTCAACACCGCCATCGAGGTCGCTGCCGAGGCCAACGTCCCGGACTGCGAGCGGCTCTGGACCCAGCTCGACTCCCTGCGCATCGAGGCCGCGACCTTCCCCGAGATGGAACAGCTCCTGGCCGTCGCGGAGGAGGGCAGGACCAAGCTGCGCGGGTTCCACAACTCGGCAGCGGGCCACCTGTGGGTGACCGACCCGGTCGTGCGCCAGGCCGCCGAGGATGCCGGGATCGACAACCTGACCGCTGCCCTGCGCGTCCTGGACGACCTCGGGGTCCACATCCGGGGTGACGGCAAGAACGCCCAGCGGCAGACCCCGAAGGCTCTGCGGGAAAAGACCTCGACCATGCCCCGCCGGATGCACCTCTTCAACATCAACAAGGCAGCCGAGCACTTCGACCCTGAGGACGCTCCGGAAGGGGGCGGACCGACCAAGTTCCCGTGCGGACCGACCCCCGGACCGACCCCCGGACCGACCCAGGTCGGTCCGGAAAACATGCCTCTGACCTGCGACGGACCGACCGGACCGACCGGACCGACCCTTTCGCTGTTCACCATTACACGCGAGGGGGTACCGACCCCCGAACCGACCCTGTCCATCCCGGCTCCGGCGACGTCGCCGGAGGAGGTCTACGAGGACATCCCCGGGTTCTCCGAGGCGGAGCAGAACGAGGACCAGGAGCACGTGGCCGTCGCCCAGGCGCCGGCCACGGCGGGGCGTCACCCGTGGGCTCCGGCTGGGATGTATCAGCCGGGTGACGAGGGGTTCGACGCGGAGTTCCTGAAGCTGGCCATGAAGGCGAAGGGCACGACCGCGAGCGCACTGGCCTTCGGGGTCCTGGGCAACGGGTACATGTACCTGCCCAACCACAAGCCCGTGGCGGTGCCGCTGCCGGGCAACGTGGACGAGGTGCCGGAGCTGATGCGGCAGTACGGGCTGAAGACCCTGTGGGTGCACGAGGAGGCCGCGACCGCGCTGGAGCTGCCGACGTACGCGGACCGGGTGGCCGACCTGGTCTCGTACAAGGGTCCCCAGAGCCCCTCGGCGCACGCCTGGGTGACGCCCGGGTCCGGCTCGTCCCTCGTGGTCCAGGGCGGGGGCCTGTCCGCCTGGGTGACGCTCAAGCCCGCCGACGGCCGGCGCCTGTCGCTGGCGTTCCCCCTGTACGAGGACCGGTTCGACAGCACCGCCGAGAAGGACCGTGCCGGGTGGGGCGCGGCCGCGACCCCGGCCATCCTGCTGGACTCGCTGATGGTCTACCTGCTCGCCACCCAGCACGGCAGTGCTGAGTGGCCGAAGGTCCACCCGTACTACCTGAAGCCGAACGCCACCGCGATCGACTTCGCCGGGGGCGACCGGCGCGAGGACGTCGTCTCGGAGGCGATCCGCAACCGGCAGGTGCCCGTCGTGAGCACGCTGCCCGCGCTGATCAACATGCAGTGGAGCCGCGACCCGCAGGCCATCGGCGACGGCGAGCGCAAGCTCCAGTGGATCCACCAGTACGACAAGAACGCGGCCTGGCTCGCCGCGCTCGGCTCCGCCTGGCTCGGCATCGGTGACCCCACCCACTACCCCCAGGGCACCGGCTTCAAGGCGAACAAGGCCGGGTACTGGCGCCTGGCCAACCTCCCCGACACGGCCACCGAGATGCTGCCGGAACTTCGGTTCCTGGAGGCCGAGGATGGCGGGCACTGGGCCCGGACCCCGGCCGTGGGCCTGCTCCAGGACCGCTTCCCCGGCTGGGCACCCGAGGTGACCGAGGCATGGGTCTGGACGACCTCCAAGCGCGCGCTGTACGGGATGTACGACAAGCTCCGCCTGTCCCGTGAGCGCATCCTCGCGGCGCAGGACGCCGGTCACCCTGGCGCCCGGTACGCCAAGCAGGTCGTCGGCAAGCTCTACCAGTCCTTCCGCGGCTACCTCGGCCGCACTGAGGGGCCCCAGAAGGACCACAGCGACCCCACCGGCCAGGCCCTGTTCGCGGGAGACATCTACTGGCGCCCGGACTGGGCGGAGATGATCCTCGACCTCGCCCTGGCCAACACCTACCGCGACATCGCCCAGTTCGCCGACAGCGGCCAGGCACCGCTCAGCCTGAAGGTGGACGCAGTCACCCTCGCCTCGGACGAGGCCGACCCGGTCTTGGCGGCCCCGGCCTCGATGAAGCTGGGCACCAAGGGCGGCCAGTGGAAGCCCGAGCACACCGCCCCGTTCGGCGAACTGCTGCCCGCGATCGACAGCGGCAAGACGGTCCCCAAGGCCCTGGCCAACTACCTGAGCGCGAAGGAGAGCTGAGATGGGCATCATCGGACGGATCTTCGGCCGCAAGGGCGGTGACGAGCCCCAGGAACCCTCCCAGGAAGGCTCGGCCCCGGCGCCCGAAGCCGGTGGCCAGGCCGCACCGGCGGAGCCCAAGCCTGGCCTGCTGCGGCGGGCGGCGCGGGTGTTCAGCAGGAAGGGGAAGAAGCCTGAGCCGCCGGCCTCCGAGGCACCAGGGGGAGAGGGCCCGGGTGAGGCTCCGCCTCCTCCGCCTCCCCCGCCTCCGGCCAGGGGGCCCGTTCCCTCCGGGGCTCAGGACTCCCTGCCGGGGATAGAGGATCTCGAAGAGGAGGCGGAGGAGGAGAAGGACTACAGCGACGCTCCCTCCTCCGCAGAGATCAAAATTCCAGGGACCTGGCAGATGAGCAGCAGCAGGTGGACCGGGGTGGTGAAGGGCACCCTTCAGGGCGAGGACGTCATTACCTTCCTCAAGCACCTGGACCAGGGCAGGGAAGCCGCCGCAGTCGAGATGATCGCCAAGCTCTACGACCAGGGCTCCGGGTTCGCCGACGCGGTGGACATCGGGAACTCCGACTACATCACTCCGAGCCTCTGACCACAGAGCGGGCCCGTACCCCAGGAAGGGGAGTACGGGCCCGCTCTTCCATCGTAGGTGGAGTCGTGGGGTCGTGGGTTCGTGACGTCACCAAAAGGCCGTCAGCAGGCCCTACGCTGCCCCTCATGGACATCTTTTCGCTCACGAACCAGAAGGGTGGTGTCGGCAAGACCGCCAACACCATCAACCTGGGTGCGGCCCTCGCCGAGCAAGGCCGGCGGGTTCTGCTGGTGGACTGGGACCCCCAGGGCCACCTGACCGAGGCCCTGGGCCTGCCCGAGTCGCCCGACGACCGGACGATGAAGGGCTGGGTGCTGGGCGCCTGGAAGGGCGACCCTCACGAACTCGTCGCCACCTACCGCGAGCGGCTGCACGTCCTGCCCACGAACATGGACATGTTCATGCTGGACAAGGGGCTGTACCAGGCCAACGCCCGGGAGATGCGACTCGCCCGGCTCCTCGAGGAGTTCGAGGACGATTACGACGCCTGCCTCATCGACGCACCGCCCTCCCTCGGGATCGGCGCCGAGTGCGCGCTGATGGCGGCCCGCCGGCGCCCTGGGCGCCGTGGGGGGTTGATCGTGCCGGTGGAGGCCGAGGACTCCAGCATCCGCGCGCTCCGCCTGCTCCTGCGTCAGGTCGCGCTGCTCTCCGAGGAGATGCAGGCCCGCATCGACATCCTCGGCCTGGTCCCGAGCCGCTTCGACATCCGGGACGGCTCGATCGTCGCCTCGATGCTGGAGGCGTTCCGGAGCATGAAGGAGCCGGCGGTCATCGCCGAGATCAAGAAGCGGACCGACATCACGAAGGCGTGGCGGGAGAAGGTGCCCGTGCTGGAGTGGGACCCCAAGTGCGAGGCGTCGGGCTGGTACCGGGACCTCGCCAAGGTGGTGCTCGCCTCGTGAGTGCAGCACGCAAGACCACGAGCGCGCCGGACATGGGCAGCCTGGACGCGAGCCTGGAGCACATGCGCAGGCTCCGGGATGACGACGTGCCGGTCGCGGACCTCCCTCCGCGCGGCGAGCAGCAGCAAGAAGAGCAGCAGGAGCAGCAGGCCGAGCAGCGGACAGGCAGCGCTGCCTCTGCTGCTCAGTCCCGGCCTGGGCGGAGCCGCGGGGGCCGGCGGGCCGCACCGGCAGCGGCCGATGCCGTACCGACCACGATCCGGTTCGACCCCGAAGAGTCCAGCGAGATCGACTGGTTCGTGCTGGAGCTCCGCCAGGACGCCGGGCGCCGGACCCTCGACAAAGCCGAGGTGTTCCGCGAACTGATCCGGCTTGCCCGGGAGCACGACGCGACGAAGAAGGCGCTGCTCAAGCGGCTCCGGTGAGCCTCTGACCTGTGCAACAGCGTGTGCAACAGGGCTTGCAACACAGGGCCGCAACGCGAGCAGCGTTGCGGCCCTGACCTGGGGAAACAGGCCCGTTTCGGGGTCTGGGTGAGGCTCCGTTGCAGGTCGTTCGTGACGTCACGAGTCCATGAGTCCACGACGTCAGTAGAACCCCTTGACGGGGGGTACGAAACTTCGTACCTTGGGACTCATCGGAGGGGGTACGAAGTTTCGTACCCCCCGGACTCGGGAGGCACCGTGGAGACCATCGGCTACCGCAGCGGCGAGAACGCGAAGAACGGCGGGCTGGACATCATCATCAGCCTTCCGCCCCAGGAGGCCCGCGCGCTCAGCGGCGAGGTCGAGATGCTGGCCGACTGGTTCGACACCGCCCTGTGGGCCCTGTCGATGTTCCGCACCGGCAGCAACGCCCGCGGCCCGCTCGACATCGACCCCAGCTCTGCCGAGGTCACCCACCAGCGGCTGTGGCGCGTCATCAGCGACATGGACCACCGCCTCCTGCCCCGGCTCCAAGGCATCCGGGACATGGCCGTGCGCCGGCACAAGGAGTTGGGCGGCACGCTCAACGACCTGGCCCTGGCGATGGACGTCAAGAAGTCCACCGCCCAGAGCCGCCTCGGCGTCATCCTCAACGGCAAGGAGCGGCCCAGCGTCTGGGAGAACTGGGCGCTCCAGGGCGGCCCGCAGGATCGCGAGTACTGCCAGGCGTGCGGACACCCGCCGTTCCCGACCGACCCGCTGCTGACCACGGACGACGAGGACCGCTACCGCATCCACCGGAGCCACACCCAGAACCCGGAGGACGGGTTCTACGGCACCCCGACCGTGGCGCCGGACAGCGAGCCGGTCGCGTTCCCCGACCACTCCGCCCAGAACCGCTCCAGCCGCTGGCACTGCCCTGAGTGCGACACCTGGAACGGCCCCAACGACACCCTGCTCTGCCACTGCTGCAACACGCCGCGCGCCCAGGAGAGCTGACTCCCCCTCGCCCCAGAACGTGCAAAAGGGCGGTCCGCCAGTGCCAACCGAACGGACCGCCCCGTCCCCAGAACTGCCACACAGAACCGGAGACCCCCATGTTCGCATCCCTCTTCGTCCTGCTGCTCCTCGGGCACTGGGCCGCGGATTACCCCTGCCAGACCGACCGGCAGGCCGCCCGCAAGGCCGGATGGACCGAGGTAGACACCGCCTCCAAGGCCGTACGCCACCACCACGGCTGGGGCGCCAACCTCACCCACGCCGCC
Source organism: Streptomyces sp. NPDC054956 (assembly GCF_053609185.1). NCBI lineage: Bacteria > Bacillati > Actinomycetota > Actinomycetes > Kitasatosporales > Streptomycetaceae > Streptomyces > Streptomyces sp. NPDC054956. The sequence goes on from NZ_JBSGXB010000178.1 coordinate 15,157, forward strand.
ACCCACGTCCTGCTGTGCGGCCTGGCCCTCGGCCTCGGCGCCCTGCTCCTGGACGACGTCGCCCTCAGCCTCGCCCCCACCGCCGGCGCCCTGCTCTGGATCGGGGCCACGCATGCCGTCATCGACAGGCGGTGGCCCGTCGCCCGCTGGATGACGTTCGCCAAGCAGGAGGGATGGGCACAGCACGGGGGAGCGGCCCACGTAGACCAGACCGCGCACGCTCTCGTCCTCGGCGCCGCCGCACTGTTCCTCGCCGCCCTCTGACCCCGCAGGAGACCCTGATGTTCACCGGCACCGCCGAGCAGCTCCGCCAGCGCGAGGAGCGCGCACAGCAGATCGCACAGAAGATCGTGGACCTCCTGGCCGAGGCCGACACCCTGGGGATCGGGTCCGCGCAGGGGGAGATCAGCCTCCCCGGAGCGAGCATCCACCGGCGCGGCGACGAATGGACAGTCGCTATCTCCCGATAAGTCCGATTCGTCGGCCACTGAAAAACAATTCAATTCGCCTCGAATTGCCGCAGATTTCGAATTCGGAAAAACTCCGATTCGAAATCTGCGGCTTTTTTGTCGCGAAATGAAATCAAGCGCTGCGCGCTTTCCAATTCGGTCTGCGACCGAATGGAATTTCCGCTGCGCTACAATTCCGAGGCGGGGAATTCGCTCCGCGAATTCAAAAGGAGCGGCCCAGGGTGCTTCGCACCCTGGAAAGTCGGGC
>NZ_JBSGXB010000179.1:0-15794 GCF_053609185.1 Streptomyces sp. NPDC054956
CCGATCGCCCCGGCCCCGGCGCCCAGCGTGCCTCCCGTGCCCCGGGCCCCCGGCGTGCGGGGCCTGGAGATAGCCGTGCCCGCCTACGTCTGGGCCGACGACCCGATGCTCGTCGAACTCACCGCCACCGGCCCGGCCGCCTCCGTCGTCGTCCTCAACCCGGGCAACGGAGACTCCCCGTTCGACGCCCCCTGGCGGGCCCGCGCCGACGCCCTGCGCGCCGGGACCACCGCCACCGGCGAGAAGACCAAGGTGCTGGGCTACGTCCACACCGACCACGGCAACCGTGACACCGCCGCCGTCAAGGCCTCCGTCGACAACTACCTGAGGACTCCCGACGGCCGCCTCCACGTGGACGGCATCTTCTTCGACGTGGTCAGCCGCGACTGCGGTCCGGCCAACGCCACCCGCGACCACTACGCGGAGCTGCGCCGGTACGTCCAGGACACCATGGAGGCCGTCGCCCCCGGAGCCGCGGACCTGGTCGTCAACAACCCCGGTACGGCCATCGCCGACTGCTACCTGGAGCCCGGCCACCGCACCGCCGACGTCTTCGTCACGTACGAGGACGCGTACGCGGCCTACACGGGCGGCGGCTGGCTCGGCGGCAACGTGTTCAACGATGTCACCGGCTACCGCTCGGGCGCCGAACTCGACCCGAGCGGAACCGCGTTCTGGCACCTGGTCCACGACGTCCCGGACGCGACCGCGATGCGCGCCACCCTGCGCACCGCGTTCGAGCGCGGCGCGGGCTACGCCTACGCGACCAGCACGGAGATGCCGAACCCCTGGAACGCGCAGCCCGATTGGAAGTACCGCTCCCAGACCCTGTACGCGTCCAGCCTCGGCTGAGGCGGACACCGCCCGTCAGAACGCGTCGATCTCGACCGTCCGGCCGTCGGGGTCCACGCGCCGGTGCCGCCCCGGGGCGAGCGGCGGGATCGCGGCGCCCCCACCGACGGCCAGCCCCAGGCGCAGGTCGCCGGTCCGGCGGTCGTCGCGGTCCGGGTAGAGCTCGAAGACCGTGCCGTCCGCGAGGACGGCCGCGTAGTGCTCGGGGCCGCGGCCGTGGCGTTCCGGCGTGAACGCCAGGCCGAGCTCCGCGTAGAACCGGCGGCAGTCCTCCAGCCGCGGTGTGTACAGCACCAGCAGCGTCAACCGGGCCGCGGACGGCCGCGGTTCGCCGCCGGTGGCGGCGTCCGTCGGCGTGGCGGGTCCTGCGGCCGGGGAGTCCATGCGCCCGAGTGTACGAGCGAGCGGTCCGGGCCCGGCAAGATCCGAAGGGACGGGCTACCGGCCGTCGTTCTCCGGGCGGCGGGCGAACCTCCACAGGAGGTGCGTCACCCGGAGCAGGAAGACCGTGCCGGCCAGGACGCCGCCCACCACCGCCAGGGTCCGTCTGGTGGCGGGGGAGAGGCCGAGGGCCGGGGCCGGGCCGTACACCGCCGCGAAGGTGAGCACGGCGGCGCAGCCGCCGCTGACGAACGCGTAGGCGATCTCGATCGTGATCGCGTCCCGGTCCGCCTGACTGCGTCGCCCCGTCGGTCGCCCCATGCGCGCAGTGTCACAGCGCGCGGAGCACCGCCACAAGGACGCCTCCCGCCGGCGGATCAGATTCCGGCCGTCTCCACCCAGAGCCGCGCCAGTCCCGCGTCGCCCGTCACACCCGGCCCGGTGAGCGGCACCCGGTTCCACAGGGCCGTGTACAGCCAGGCCGCCCCGCCCGTCAGCGTGCAGTCGGCCGCTTCCCCTTCCACCTCGCCCCGTACCGTCCGCGCCGGCTCCTTGGACAGGTGCACGGTCCACACCGCGCCCGTGTCGGAGGCGTGCACCCGCATCACCCGCGGCTCCGCCGTCCGCACCGTGCTCTGCGGCCGCGCGTGGAAGCCGGTGAGCAGCTCGTCCACCCCGTCCTCCGCGAACGCGGGCTCCACCGCCCCGAACGGCCTGCCCAGCGCCGCCTCGGCGTCGATCCGGTGCATGGTGGTCTCGTGGGCCTGGCGCCGCGCCCAGAACGCCAGCGGCGACGGCGGCGCCGTAGGCAGGAAGGTCCAGCACTGCACGTCGGCCGGCGCCTCGGTCAGGGCCCGCACCAGCGCCGCGTGGCCCTCGCGGAACCAGGTCAGCAGCTCCGCGCCGGTGAACTCCGGTGCGACGGGGAACGGCACGCGCTCGCTGCGGCCCTCGGCCACGTACCCGGTCGCCCAGCGGTGCACGGATCCGGTGTGCCGCAGCAGATCGGAGACCCGCCACTCGGGGCAGGCGGGCACGAAGGCGTCCGTACCGGCCCGTTCGGCGGCGTCGGCGAGCGCTTCGCCCTCGCGGGCGACGGTCTTCACGTAGTCGGTGATCTCCATGGCGGGAGTCTGCCAGCCGGGACGCACAATGGAGGGCATGGACGGGGAACTCTTCCCGCGCGAGCTCTTCCCGCGCGAGCGGACCGAGATCGTTCCGGGCGCCGTGCACGTGCCGGACTGGCTGGAGCCCTCCCTGCAGCGGGAGTTGCTGGACGCCTGCCGCGCCTGGGCCCGGCCGCCCGCCGGGCTGCGCACCGTGCGCACACCGGGCGGCGGGACGATGACCGCGCGACAGGTGTGCCTGGGGCTGCACTGGTATCCGTACGGGTACGCGGCCACCGCCGTGGACGGGGACGGGGCGCCGGTCAAGCCGATGCCCGACTGGCTCGCGCGGCTGGGGCGGGACGCCGTGACCGCCGCGTACGCAGACGCCCCGGGCGCCGTGACCGCCGCGTACGGCGGCGCCCCGCACTCCGGCACCGGATGCGACGGCATCGCGTACGACGATCTCGCGTACGACATCGCCCTGGTCAACTTCTACGACGGCGACTCCCGCATGGGCATGCACCGTGACGCCGAGGAGCGCTCCGAGGCGCCGGTGGTCTCGTTCAGCCTGGGTGATTCTTGCCTCTTCCGCTTCGGCAACACGGACTCGCGCGGGCGTCCGTATCGGGACGTAGAGCTGCGCAGCGGGGATCTGTTCGTCTTCGGCGGACCGGTCCGACGGGCCTATCACGGGGTGCCGAAGGTCCTGCCCGGCACCGCTCCGGCGGCCCTCGGCCTGACCGGGCGGCTGAACATCACACTCAGGGTCGGCGGGCTGGGCAGGCCGACGGCGTCCCAGGGGCTCCGATCATGCGAGTATCGCTGTCATGAACGGCAACGGGGCCCCGCCGCGGGTGGGGGATGTGACCACGGTGTCCGCTGGGACCAACGGGACTGACGCGACTGACGGGACGGACAGGACCGAGGGGACGGCCGGTCCCGCCCCGGCCTCCGGTCCTTCCCCGGCCGCGTACGCCGGCTCCGCGCGGACCAAGCTCGAGCGCGGCCGCGGTGCGCTCGGCCCGGCGCTGGAGCTCGTCCACACCGGCCGGGCCCCGACCCGCGCCGTCCTCACCGCCGAGCTCGGCGTCACCCGCGCCACCGCCGGAGCCGTCGCCGCCGAACTGGAGGCGCTCGGCCTGATCCGCGTCGATTCCCGCCCCGGCGGGGCCGGCGGAGCCCAGGGCCGGCCCTCGCACCGGCTCTCCGTGGACGAGGACGGCCCGGTGGCGCTGGCCGCGCAGGTGCACTCGGACGGGTTCCGGGCCGCCCTGGTCGGCCTCGGCGGCCGGATCGTGGCCACCGCACCCGGCCGGGTGCCCGTCTCCGAGGACCCCGCCCAGGTGCTCGGCGCGGTCGTCGAAGCCGGCGCCGCGCTGCTCGCGCAGACCGGCCGGCGCTGCATCGGAGCCGGGCTCGCGGTGCCCTCGGCGGTCGCGGAGCCCGAGGGCACGGCCCTGAACCCGCTGCACCTGGCGTGGCCGGCCGGATCTCCGGTCCGGGCGATCTTCGCCGAGCGCGTGAAGGCGGCCGGCATCGACGGCCCGGCGCTGACCGGCAACGACGTCAACCTCGCCGCGCTCGCCGAACACCGGCACGGCGCGGGCCGCAGCGCCCAGCACCTGCTGTGCGTGGCCACCGGCCACCGCGGGGTCGGCGGGGCGCTCGTCCTGGACGGGCGTCTGCACAGCGGGAGTTCGGGGCTGGCCCTGGAGGTCGGCCACCTCACCGTGAACCCGGAGGGGCGCGCCTGCCACTGCGGCAGCCGCGGCTGCCTCGACGTGGAGGCCGACCCGCTGGCCTTCCTCACCGCCGCCGGGCGCACGCCCGGCCCCGAGGTCTCGCTGCTCCAGCAGGCCCGCGACCTGCTGCGCGACGAGGCCGCGGACCCGGGGGTGCGGGCCGCCGTCGAGGAGCTCATCGACCGGCTCGGGCTGGGCCTCGCGGGCCTGGTGAACATCCTGAATCCGGACCGGATCATCCTCGGCGGACTCCACCGCGAGCTGCTCCACGCCGACCCCGAGCGGCTGCGCGCGGTGGTCGCGGACCGCAGCCTGTGGGGGCGCAGCGGAGGCGTGCCGATCCTGCCCTGCACGCTCGACCACAACAGCCTGGTCGGCGCCGCAGAGCTGGCGTGGCAGCCCGTCCTGGACGACCCGCTCGGAGCCCTGGGCGCGGCGGCCTGACGGCTTGACGGGCCCCTGCGGGCTGCCCGGCGGACGGAGCGCCCTGACCGCTCGACGGGCCCTGCGGGCTTCCCCGCGGCCGGAGTGCTACCCGGGCCTGGCACCGACCGACGCCGCCACCGGCAGGCCGGCGGAGACGGGATCCGCCGGGACGGCCGCGGGCGGGGCCGGGGCAAGGCCTCGTACGGGCTTGTCGGCCAGGATCACCGGGAGCCGGTCCGGCGCGGCCGGGCCCGGCGCCGCGCGCAGGGAGAACCACACCACCTTGCCCGGGCCGTCGGCCTGGTGCCGCGCCCCCCACGCCTCGCTGACGGCCTCGACGAGCGCGAGCCCGCGTCCGGAGGTCTCCAGAGCGCCGGCCTCGACGGGCCGGAGCACCGGGAGGCGCGGATCGCTGTCGTGGACGGAGACGGTCAGCCGGCCGAGGCGGAGCTCGATCTCGACCGTGCAGGTCTTGTCCGGCTGCGCGTGGCGGTGGACGTTGCTGAGCAGCTCCGTCACGCCGAGCGCAGCCCGGTCTATGAGCGGATCGAGCTGCCAGTGGCGCAGTTGCGCGGAAACGATTCGGCGGATCTGTCCGATCCGCAAGGGCAGGGCCTGCAGTTCCACCACGCAGTGCCTGCGGGAATGACTGATCACGGCTGCGACTCCCCGACATCAGTGTTACGGGTGCTGCACCCTCGGTGATACCTCCCCAGGGTCACCCACAGTGCGCCGCGGTGCAACCGAATGCGATCGAAAGGGATCCGTATGGATACCCAAAGTGACTGTTTGTGCAGGTGAGCGGGGTACATTGCGAAAGCGGGCGGGGAAGAGAAACACCCCGGTAAGCACCCGGGACATCGGGAAGTACGAAGGAGCACGGCGCATGAGCACCACCGCTACGACCGCCACGACCATCGACGTCGACCGCAGCGACGCGGACTACCGGGCCTGGCTGAAGGAGGCCGTCCGCAAGGTCCAGGCGGACGCCAACCGCTCGGCCGACACACACCTGCTGCGCTTCCCGCTCCCCGAGGCCTGGGGCATCGACCTGTACCTGAAGGACGAGTCCACCCACCCGACGGGCTCCCTCAAGCACCGCCTGGCGCGCTCGCTGTTCCTCTACGCCCTGTGCAACGGCTGGATCCGCCCCGGACGGCCCGTCATCGAGGCCTCGTCCGGTTCCACCGCCGTCTCGGAGGCGTACTTCGCCAAGCTGATCGGCGTCCCGTTCATCGCCGTGATGCCGCGCACCACGAGCCCCGAGAAGTGCCGGCTCATCGAATTCCACGGCGGCGAATGCCACTTCGTCGACGACTCGATGAAGATGTACGAGGAGTCGGCCGAGCTCGCCGCCCGGACCGGCGGGCACTACATGGACCAGTTCACGTACGCCGAGCGCGCGACCGACTGGCGCGGGAACAACAACATCGCGGAGTCGATGTACCAGCAGCTGCGCCTGGAGCGTTACCCCGAGCCCGCGTGGATCGTGGCGACGGCCGGCACGGGCGGCACCTCCGCCACCATCGCGCGCTACGTGCACTACATGCAGCACGACACCCGCATCTGCGTCCCGGACCCGGAGAACTCCTGCTTCTTCGACGGCTGGACCGACAACGACCCGCACGCGACCAGCGATTGCGGATCGCGCATCGAGGGCATCGGCCGCCCCCGGATGGAGCCGAGCTTCGTTCCGGGCGCCATCGACCGCATGATGCGGGTCCCGGACGCGGCGAGCATCGCGGCCTGCCGCGCACTGGAGGCGGCGATCGGCCGCAAGGCGGGCGGTTCCACCGGTACGGGGCTGTGGAGCGCGCTGAAGATCGTCTCGGAGATGGTGGCCGAGGGCCGCACCGGCAGCGTCGTCACGCTGCTCTGCGACCCGGGCGACCGCTACCTGGACAAGTACTACTCCGACGAATGGGTCGCGGCGCAGGGGCTCGACCTCGCCCCGTACGCGCTGACGCTCGAGACCATGCTGACGACCGGGGTGTGGCGCGAACCCACCGCCTAAACGTTTCCTCTGGCAGGGCCTGGCCGGGCCCGGGTCCGCTGGCTACGCTGTGCGGACTTTGGGCACGGCACGGGGCGGGGAGACATGGCGGAGTTCGAGGACGCGCGGTACCAGGACGCGGAATTCAGGGACGGCTCCGGCGCCGTCCGACGGGGTGGCGGTGGCGCGGGCGAACCGGCTTTCGGCGGGCGGTCGTTGACCTGTCCCCGGTGCGGCCGGGAGGACCAGGTGCTGGGGGTATCCGCCGCATTCCTGCGCGCCAAGGCCGATTTGCGGGTGGAGCAGGGCAGCGGGGAGGACGCCAAGGTCACGACCCGCGAGGTGAACTCGGCGCTGGGCAAGGCCCTCGCGGTCGTACCCGAGGAGCCGTCCAACGCCTCCGTGGGCTGCTCCGGCATGTTCCTCCTCCTCGTCTCGATCGGCACCTTCATCTGGGGCGCGTTCCAGGGCAAGTGGTTCGACCGGGCCGCCGCCACCCGGTTCGTCGTGGAGCCGGGTGGTGGCCGCTTCGTCACCGACCCGCCCCTGACCTGGCTGGGAGTGGTCTCCGGAGCCTCGCTGCTGTTGGGCGCGATCCTGGTCGTCGTTGGTGGCCGGGCCGTACGGGCCTGGCGCCGCCGGACCGAACCGGGACGAGCGGCCGCCGACCGCGTCTGGGCGGAGGGCTGGTACTGCGGCCGCTGCGGCACGGTCCACTTCGACGGCGAACGGGCCATGTCCTTGCAGGAGTTCCGGACGCGCGTCTGGTCGGCGGGCGGCTACGGGGACCTGGCCGTGCGGCATCCGGCGATCTGAACCGTGACAGAGCTGTGGCGATAGCCCCGTAGGCGTGGTCCGGCCGGCGGCCTACGCTGTGCGGACTTTCGATCATCGCGGGCCTCGGGGGAATCATGGCGGGTATCGAGTACAACAAGCCGGAGCGGGACGGGCGTTCGCGGGACCGCGTCCCGGCTGCGTCATCGGACTCAGGGGCGGCCGGGTCGGGCGGGAACGGCGGCGGGCACGGCGACGACGGCCGAGGCGCGCCTGCCGCCCTCGTGTGCCCCGGCTGCGGCCGCTCCGACGAAGTGCGGGCGGTCCAGGCGGTGTTCCTGGACGGGCACCGGCACGTCGGGGTGGAGACGGGCGCCGGCTCCGAGCGGCGGACCAGCACCCGGGAGGTGGTCTCGCGACTCGCGCAGGCGCTGGCGCCGGCCCCGCCCAAACCGACGGTCGGCGGGCGGGGATGCCTGGGCGTGTTCCTCGTGGTGCTGTCGGTCGCCGCGTTCATGATCGGGTCCCTGAAGGGGCACTGGTTCACCGAGGGCTCCGGACCGGAGGGCGACCTCGTCCACCTCGCTGTGATCTCGCCCGCCGCACTGCTGATCGCCGTCCTGCTCTTCGGCTCCGCCACCCGCGTCCGGCGGGCCTTCCGGGCCCGGACGGAGCCGGGCCTCGCCGCCGCCGAGCGGCTCTGGCTCCAAGGCTGGTACTGCGCGCGCTGCGCCAAGGTCCACTTCGAGGGCGAGTCCGAGGCCCTGACCCTCCAGGAGTTCCGCGTACGGGTGTGGACGGCCGGGGGCTACGGGGACCTGGCGCGGACGCGTCCGGCGGTGGACTTCACCGTCGCCGGCCGGCCGGCCGGCTCCTAGCGATCGGCTCCTACTGATCCGCCCCGCTCCGGTCCGCCAGTCGCCGGTCCAGCGTGCGCACCGCCGTGCGGAAGGAGTGGCCGAGGCCCGGGCGGGCGGCGACGACGGCGAACCGGAAGGGGGCCGATCCGTCCGCCGCGAAGGTCCACCGGACGTGCGTGCCCGAGCCGTCGGGGGTGAGCCGCCACTCCTCCAACAGGGCCCGCAGGCCCGGGGCGTTCGTCTCGTCGACCCGGTACGCGTAGCGCTGCTCCGGATCCGCGGCCATGATCGTCTCCTGGAAGCGGACCCCGCCCATCAGCTTGATCTCGCGTCCCGCGCCCCCGTGCGTCGGCCGGGACAGGGTGACCGCCCGGAACCAGCTGGACCAGCCCTCGACCTCCTCGGCCAGTGCCCGGTACACGGTCTCGGGCGCCGCCGCGGCGCGGGCGGTGAAGGTCAGGCGTACGGGGGCGTCCTCGATGAAGTCCAGCCCCACGGGGCGCAGTCGGCTGGCCATGGCGGTAACTCCCTGGGTTCGGTGGACGTCCGGCGGTCTGCACCTTAGCTGGCGGCCCGTCAGATGTCCGCAGCGGGGTGCCGAACTCGTTTCGCGGACCCGGTCCCGGCCGGGACAATGCGGTGCATGCTTATCAGAGCAGCGCACATCGACGAACTGTCCCTCCTGCAGGACATCGAGCGGGCCGCCGGGGAATGCTTCCGGGCCATCGGGATGCCGGAGATCGCCGACGACGAACCGCTTCCGCTGGAGGAACTCCTCGGCTACCGGAAGGCCGGGCTGGCCTGGGTCGCGGCCGACGGGGCGGCGACGGGACTGGGACCGGGGCCGGGGTCGGGGACAGGACCGGGGACAGGACCGGGAACCCCCGTCGGCTACCTCATCGCCGACCGGGTCGACGGCAACCTGCACGTCGAGCAGGTGTCGGTGCACCCGGACCGCGCCCACCGCCGCATCGGACGGTCCCTGCTGGAACACCTGGCGGAGCACGCCAGGGCCGAGGGCGCACCCGCCCTGACCCTGACCACCTTCACCGACGTGCCGTGGAACGCCCCGTACTACGCCCGCTGCGGGTTCCGGACCCTGGACGAGAGCGGCCTGGGCCCCGGCCTGCGCGAGATCCGCGACCGGGAGGCCGTGCACGGACTCGACCGCTGGCCCCGGGTGTGCATGCGCCGGGACCTGTGAGCCGGCGCCCGGTCAGGGCGCCCGCACCCGGGATTCCACGAGACCGGTGAGATCCGGGAGGTCCGCGGGGTTCGGGAGGTCCGGAAGGTCCGGGAGGTCTTCCGGGAACAGCAGGGTGAGCTCCTCCGTACTCGGCTCCGACAGCTGCGCCACCCGCCCCGCGTGCCGCTCGACCATCGACTCGAAGGTCTGGCGGGCGGTGCGGCCGTTGCCGAAGGCCGGTCCCTTGGGCAGGTCCGTGAAGTACGTCAGCAGCGCCTCGGAGGTCTTCTCGCCGAGGAGGTACTCGTGCTCCTCGGCCTGCTGTTCCACGATCCGCAGGAGCTCCTCGGGCCCGTAGTCCCCGAAGGTGATGGTCCGGGAGAAGCGCGAGGCCACTCCCGGGTTGACGGTCAGGAAGCGGTCCATCTCCGCCGTGTACCCGGCGACGATCACCACCACCGCGTCGCGGTGGTCCTCCATCAGCTTGACCAGGGTGTCGATGGCCTCGCGTCCGAAGTCGCGGCCGGAGTCCTCGGGGGCCAGCGCGTACGCCTCGTCGATGAACAGCACTCCGCCGCGCGCCCGTTCGAAGGCCTCCTGGGTGCGGATCGCGGTGGACCCGATGTGCTCGCCGACCAGGTCCACCCGGGAGACCTCCACCAGGTGGCCGCGCTCCAGCACCCCGAGGGAGGCCAGGATCTCCCCGTACAGCCGGGCCACGGTCGTCTTGCCGGTGCCGGGGGAGCCGGTGAAGACCAGGTGGCGGCGGACCGAGGCCGCCTTGAGGCCCGCCCGCTGACGCCTGCGGCCCACCTCGATCATGTCGGTGAGCGCGCGGACCTCGCGCTTGACGCTGTCCAGGCCCACGAGCGCGTCGAGCTGGCCCAGCACCTCGCCCGAACCCCGCCCGGCCGCGGCCGCGCCGGCCGCCGGGTCCGCCTCGTCGGCGGGCCGCTGTGCCGGCACCACCGCCCGGTCCACCGCCGGTGAGGCTACGAGGCCCTGCGCGGCCGTGACCGTACGGATTCCCGGGCGCTCCCCGGAGGGCGCCGATCCCGCGCCCGAGGCCGACTGCGCGGCGAGCCGGGGCCCCGACTCGTCGCTCGTGCACTCCTCGGCGAGCGGCCCGTCCTCGGCGAACTCGTAGCCCCCGCGCGCGCAGCGCTCGGTGTGGCAGCGGTGCAGGGTGGTGCGGCAGCCGTCGATGACGTGGAACCCGAAGCCGGAGCTGCCCGTCACCCGGCAGGCCGTGAAGGTGCCGCGCCCGCCCGCCGACACGTAGAACCCCGCCTCGGCGGGGGAGCTGACCGTGCACCGCTCCAGCGCGGGATCGGCGCCCTTGGTGACGATCACGCCGGTCTGCACGGAGTCGATGGTGCAGTTGGCGAGGGTGCCGCCGCTGCCGTGGTCACGGAACCAGGCCCCGGTCGCGGCCTCCCGGATCCGGCAGTCGTCCAGCTGGGCCGTGGCCCCGTCGCTCACCGACACGGCGGTGTTGCGCACCTGGGAGAGGTCGCTGTCCACGACGTCGGCGCGCGAACCCCGGTCCAGGACGAACAGCGCGTCCGGCACGTCGTGGACGCGGCAGGAGTCCAGCGAGGCGCTGGCCCCGTCGCTGATCCAGACGGCCGGGTAGTCACCGGTGCTGTCGTGGATCTCGCAGGATTCGGCGACGACGCGGGTACCGGGATCCCACACCGACAGGCCGTTGCGGCCGAAGCGGCGGACGGTGGTGCGGCTGAGCGTCAGCACGGAACGGGAACGCAGGTCCACCGCGTTCTCCGGGATGTCGTGGATGTCGCAGCCGGCGAGGGTCAGCACGGCGTCCGTGTCGAGGGTGACCCCGTCGGCCGAGGTGCGGTGGACCGCACAGTCGGTGAGCACGGCCGCGGCCCGCGCCGCGATCTGCACGCCGGCGCCCTTGATCTCGTAGACCTCGCAGCCCAGCGCCTCCAGGCCCGAGCCCTCGCCGGTCACCCCGATGCCCGCGCCCGTGGCGTGGTGGATCCGGCAGCGCTCCAGCCGGGGCCGGCCGCCGCTTCGCACCGAGACCCCGGTCTGCCCGGCGGCCACCACCTCGCACTCCTCGAACACCCCGCCGCCGCCGTCCAGTACGGCGATGCCGACCCCGGCCGGGTTCTCCACCGTGCAGCGGCGGACCAGCGGCCGGGCGCCGCTCCCGCGGACCTCGATGCCGGCCGCAGACCGGGTGCTGACCCGCAGGTCGGTCAGTTCGGGGGAGCCGTCCTCGACGAGCAGCGCGGGCGCCGTCCGGTCCTGGCCCTCCAGGTGCAGGTCCTGGACGACGGCCGAGGCACGGATGGTCAGCGCGACTCCGTCGAGCGGCGCGATCCGCACCGACCCCAGCGCCCCCTCCGGCCCGCGCAGGGTCACGGCGTGGTGCAGCACCAGGTTCTCCCGGTAGGTGCCGGGCGCGATGGACAGGACGTCGCCGTCGCCCGCCGCGGCCAGCGCGGCGGTCAGCGTCGGATATTCACCGGAGCGGCGACGCCATCGCGAGGTACCGCCGTGCGTCACCTGGACCGTGCCCTGAGCCATGGTGCTGTCGTGCCCCCACCCTCGTGTTCGCGTGTGAGTGTGCCGGTCCGTTCCGTATCCGTGCCCGCGCCCCGTGAGCGGCGCCCGCTTCGGAGCGGCCGCTCCAGCGCTCCACGGTAGCGCGCGCGGGGCCGGTGAGTTGCCAGGTCAGCTGCCCGCGTCCGCCCGGCCCCAGTCGGGTCCCGCCGCGGCCCACGCGCGGTCCAGCCGGATGTACCGCCGATGCATGAGCCTTCGTACGACGAGCCGGCGCACGGTCTCCACCAGAGCGGCGATCACGAGCGCGGCCGCGAGGCCCGCCGCCCCCGCGTGGAAACTCGCCGCGGCCGGGTCCAGGGGCTGCCCGACCAGCCGGCCGTGCGTGTCGGTCCATATCCGGAACCGGTCGCCGGGGCGCGGGGGTTCCTCCGCGGCCGGCACCGTCCCCTCGTGGCTGCTGCCGTCGGGCGCGGTCCACGAAGCGACGATCTGCGAACGCTGCGGGGTCTGCCGCTGCGCCGCGGGATCGGCGGACGCGCCCGCCGGAGGCTCCGGCGTCGGCCGGACCACCACCGCCGGTACGAGGTACCGCTCGTGCCGCTGTTCGCGCGCCGCACGCTGCAGCGTGCCGTCCACGCGCAGGCCCGCGGCCCAGCCGACGGCCGGAGCCACGACCAGGACGCACACCACGGCGGCGAACGCCACCCACGCCTCGAAGAGGTCAGTCCTGCGGCGCAGCGGATTGCGCCGCCAACGCCACACACCCATTGCTGTCCGCACGGTCCGGCTCCCCCAACTTCTGCCAGTCTCCGCCTGCCTGCCGTCCAAGCCTCCCGCATGCCCTGGTCACGCGCATTCGGAGACTCGCGAGACGTGTGTCACCCGGTCCGGCGCACACCTCTCGAATGATCCAACGGGCAGTTCACGGTGGTTGGTTCCAGCGATTCCCCAGAGCCCCCCGAAGGTGTCATTCCGGGTGGGCCCACCGGCCCTCAGTCCAGCACGCGGACCTCGTCCCCGACTCGGATCGTGCCGAGCCGCACCGGCACCAGCAGCCGTCCGAAGGCCAGCGACTTCCCGATCCGCCGGTGCTTGGCCAGGGTCTTGAGCGGCTCCTTGCCCCGCTCGGTGGTCACCTGGTCGGTGGTCGTCACGACGCAGCGCCCGCACTCGCGCGCCCCGCGGAAGACGGCGTCGCCGATCCCGACGCGCAGCCAGCCGTCCTCGGCCCAGGCCTCGGCACCCGAAACCACCACGTTCGGGCGGAAACGGTTCATCGGGAGCGGACCCTCGTCGGGGTGGTCCCCCTGGGAGATCAGCTCGTTGAGCGCGTCCAGGGAGGCCGGGGTGGTGACGAGCAGCGGATAGCCGTCGGCGAGGCTCACGGTCTCGCCGGGCAACGCGTAGTCCGGGTCCACGGGCCGCCGTACGGCGGGGTCGTCCAGGTGCGCCAGGCGCGCGGGCACCCCGAGGTACTCGGTGAACCAGTCGGCCGCGGCCCGCGCGGCCGTGACGGTCTCGATCTTGTCGCCGAAGAGCACGACAGGCTCCAGCGGCCCCGGTCCCGGTACCTCCACCGTCAGGTCCGCCATGCCCGGTGCCGACAGCGCTATCCCGCCGCTCCCCAGCGGACGGGCGCTCGCCAAGGCCAGCCGCGGCTGCTGGCGTTGGGTGATGACCGTACCCTCGCCGTCGACCACGGCCCACCGGCGGTCGTCGGACAGCCCCCAGGGCTCCACGGCCACCTCGTCGGGAGCTGTCCCCGCCAGCGACTTGACGGGATGGACGTGGAGCGACTGCACGCGCAAGTTAGACATGGGTGAATACTGCCAGTCGCCCTCAGGACCTCCGTGGCGACCTCGTCGGAGCGTGCGGTGCGGGCGCTGTGGGCGCCGCGCTCAGTAGCCGCGCCCCTGCTGCTGGTACGGACGGCCGTACGGGTCCTCGTACGAGGCGGCCGGCACGGGCGCGGGCTGCGCCTGCATCGGACGGGGCGCGGCCGGGCGCATCGCCTCGTACCCGGTGCCCGTGGCGACCGGACGGGGCTGCTGCGGCTGGGGCTGGGGGACGTATCCCGTGCGGGCCGCGAACGGCTGCTGCGGAATGTAGGGCGCGGGCGCCTGCTGGAGCGGCATCGGCGGCTGCATCTGTCCCATGTGGGCCATCTGCGGCATCGGCTGCGGGGCGGACTGCTGCTGGTACTGGTACCCGTACGACGGGGCGTGCTGCTGCGATACGGCCGGCGGAAGCGCGGCCGGAAGCGCGGGCAGCGAGGACGGGAGTGCCGGGAGGTACCCACCGCTCGAGTATCCGGAACTCGGTGACTCGTAGGCGGCCGGGACGCGGATCGGAGCGATCTGCGGAGTGCCGCGTTCGGCGACGAGGGAGTCGTAGATAGGGGTGTCCGGGAAGGAGGGCGCGGAGTAGTAACCGCCGCCATAAGTGGAGCGGGGGGAGGTCATGGACCTAAGTTAAGCCCACGACTTCACCGGGTCCATAGCAAGGTGTCACCAACACCGTCCTGACCTGCATATTCGCAGGTCAGGGCCACAGGTTTCACTTCTTCTTCACGTGCACGATTCGTCACTTCCACCCCGTCTTGCTCCTACTCGTACTCACCGGTTGGGTGTTGCGGCGACGGGGCCCCTCCGTGCACTGACAGAGAGTCACAAACCGGTGACCTCGGATGACATGATTTCGGGTGGGGACGACCGGTTTCAGGCGTCGCCGGGGCGGGCATAGGTACGGCCTTTCCATGCCGCTCCGCGTCCGCGGTAGTGCTGCACGGCCGAGTCGACGGTCATCAGGAGGTAGAGCAGCGCCGTGAGCGGAAGCAGCGGAGCGAGCGCCACCGGCTGGCGGTAGTAGCGCAGCATCGGCACGTAGGTGGCCGCCATCAGCAGCCAGGCCGACCCCCCGGCCCAGGCGACGACGGGGCGGCCCGCCGCAAGTCCGCCGAGGAGGGCGGCCGGCGGCACGAGGTAGACGAGGACCAGCCCGGCCACCGTCCCGGCCAGCAGCGCGGGCTGGTGGCGCAGTTGCGCGTAGGCGCTGCGCGAGACCATCCGCCACAGGTCCGCGAGGGAGGAGTACGGGCGCACGCTGTCCACCCGCTCCGCGAGGCCGAGCCAGATCCGCCCGCCGGTGCGCTGGACCGCGCGGGCGAGCGAGACGTCGTCGATGACGGCCTGTCGGATCGACTCCGGCACCCCGGCCCGCACCGCCGCCCCGGTGCGCAGCAGGACGCACCCGCCGGCGGCGGCCGCGGTACGGGTGCCCGGACGGTTGATCCACCGGAAGGGGTAGAGCTGCGCGAAGAAGTAGACGAACGCCGGGACGATCAGCCGCTCCCAGACGCCGACGGCGCGCAGCCGGGCCATCTGCGAGACCAGGTCGAGACCGGCCGACGTCGCCGCGGAGACCAGCTCGCGCAGGCTGTCGGGTTCGTGGGCGATGTCGGCGTCGGTGAGCAGCAGGAAGTCGGGCTCGACGAAACCGCCGTCGGGGGAGGGGTGGGCGGTACGGGCGTACTCGATGCCGTGCCGCAGCGCCCAGAGCTTGCCGGTCCAGCCGGGGCCGGGGTCGCCCGGGGAGACCACGGTGAGGGGGAGTCCGGGGTGCGCGCCGGCGAGCCGCCGGGCGAGGGCGGCCGTGCCGTCCGTGCTCCCGTCGTCGACCAGGACGATCTCGGCCTCGCCGGGATAGTCCTGCGCGAGCAGCGAGGGCAGGCTCAGCGGCAGCACCTCGGCCTCGTCCCTGGCCGGGACGACGATGGCCACCGACGGCCAGTGGCCGGGCGCACGGCGGGGCGGCAGCCGGGTGTCGGTCCGCCAGAACATGCCCTGGCCGAAGGTGAGCCAGAGCCAGACGGCGAGCGACGCGCACGCGGCGAGGAGGAGGAGACCCATCCCCGCAGTGTGCCGGGAACGGGGC
>NZ_JBSGXB010000180.1:0-15748 GCF_053609185.1 Streptomyces sp. NPDC054956
CTCCCGGGCGCCCGCCTCGCCGCCCGGGAGGCGGCCCTGGCGGTGCTGTTCGGCTAGGCCGTCCCTTTCGGATCCTGCCGGGCCCGCGGCGCCCGGCACCGCACCCGGCCGCGTCGTCGGCCCGCCCTCGGGCTACCCCCACCCCGCTTCGGGTGGACCGCCGGATGTCCCCGCCCCCGCGCCGCCCCGGATCCTGGTCAGCGGCAAGTGACTTCGGTGAACGGGGACAGCACCATGAGCGGTACACGCACCTACCCACGCACGGCGGCCACCGCCCTGCTCCTCGCGCTCGCGGCCGCCGCCGCCGGACCCGCCGCGGCCGCCGACGGTGCCGCCGGGCGCGCGTCCGGCGGGCCCGTCGGCATCTGGCGGCTCGACGGCTACGGCACCGTGCTGCGCGTGGAGTCCGGCCGGCTCCAGGAGTACCAGGTCACCGGGATCGGCTGCCTGCCGGGCGGGAGCGCCCTGCGCCTGCCGGGCGGCGCCCCCGGCAGCGCGGCCTTCCGCTACGCCACCGAGGACGGCGAGGTGCTCACCGTGCGCCCCGGTTCCGTCCACATCGACGGCTCGGCCGGCGACCGCGCGACCCGCCGTCTCGCCGTCCTGCCCGAGGCGTGCCGCGAGGCCCCGGCACCGGAGCCGGACGCGGACCCGGTCGCCACCTTCGACGTCTTCTGGCAGAGCTTCGCGGAGAACTACCCCTTCTTCGCCGCCAAGGGCGTCGACTGGAACGCCGTGCGCGAGAGCCACCGCCCCCGCGTGCACGCCGGCACCACCGACGACGAACTCTTCGCCGTCTTCGCGGAGATGCTCGCCCCCCTCCACGACGCCCACGTCAGCCTCCGCGCCGGCGAACGGTTCTTCGGCGAGGGCCGGCCGGGAACCGTCATCCCCGGCCGCGCGCTCGACACCCGCGTCAGGGCGCACGTCCAGGACGTCGACCTCGGTGGACGGGCGCCGCGGGAGTTCGCCCAGGGCCGCATCTCCTACGCCGATCTCCCCGACGGGCGCGGCTACTTGAGGCTCTCCGGCTTCAGCGGCTACACGGAGAGCGGGGACTTCGCCGCCGAGAGCGCCGAACTGGACCGCGCCCTGGACTCCGTGTTCACCGCCGAGCGCACCGCCCGCCTGCGCGGCCTTGTCGTCGACCTGCGGATCAACGGCGGCGGCTACGACGAGCTCGGCCTGCGCCTGGCCGCCCGGCTCACGGACCGCCCGTACTTCGCCTACGCCAAGCGCGTGCGCAACGACCCCGCCGACGCGACCCGGTTCACCCGGCCGCAGCCCCTGTACGTCCGGCCCGCGCGGGCTCCCCGGTACCCCGGCCCGATCGCCGTGCTGACCGGCGGCTCCACCGTGAGCGCGGGCGAGACCTTCACCCAGGCCCTCATCGACCGGCCCGGCCCCACCGTCCGCATCGGGCAGCCCACCCAGGGGGTCTTCTCCGACGTACTGGGCCGCACCCTGCCCAACGGCTGGCAACTCGGGCTTCCCAACGAGCAGTTCCTGACCCGCACCGGGAAGACCTTCGACGGCCCGGGCATCCCGGTCGACCACACCACCCCGGTCTTCACCGAGGAGGAGTTCGAGGGGCGCCGCGACTCCGCCTTCGCCGCCGCCCTGGACCGCCTGCCGCGCGGCTGACTCCCGGCGCGCGTCCGCCCGCCTCGTGCCCGCCTCGTGCCCGCCCCGTGCCCGCCCCGGCCGAAGGCCGACGGCGGGCATCCGGCAGCCGCCGCCGACCGGTGGCCGCCGGCCGCCCAGGCCCTCAGCTCGCCCCCGGCTCCCGCCGCGCGAGGAACCGGTCGAAGGTCACCTCGCCGACCGCGTGCTCGGGCGCCAGGTTCCCGCCGCGCTTGAATCCCGCGTACGCCTTCCCGGCGAGCGGCAGGGGAACGATCCGGCGCCGGCGGCCGGTCGCCGCCAGGTACGCGCGGCCCAGCTCCGCCAGGGTGAGGACCTCGGGTCCGCCCATGTCCGGGACCCGCCCGGCCGGCTCCGGAACCGCCAGCTCCGCCATCCGCGCCGCGACCTCCTCGACCGCGATCGGCTGCACCCGCACCCCGCTCGGCAGCGGCACCACCGGGAGCTTCGAGGCCGTCCCCATCACCTGCGCCACCAGGTCGTGGAACTGCGTCGTGCGCAGGATCGTCACCCCGAGCCCCGACTCCTCCAGCAGGCGCTCCACCTTCAGCTTCGCCTTGTAATAGGTGAGGGGCACCACGTCCACCCCGACGATCGAGATGTAGACGAGGTTCGTGACCGTTGCGGCCCGCCGGGCCGCCTCGACGAGGTGCCGGGCGGCCACGTCGTCACCGCCGCGCGGGCTGCTCGCGCAGTGCACGACCACCCGGGCGCCCGCCATCGCGGCGTCCAGCCCGCTGCCGACCCGCAGGTCGACGGGGTACTCCGCCGAGCTCCGGCTCAGGACCCGGACCTCGTGGCCCGCGTCCCGCAGCCTTCGTACGACCAACGCGCCCAGATTGCCGGTGCCGCCGGTGACGAGGATGGGGTGCTCGCTGCTCATGGTGTCCGTCCTTCGCTGGAGAGTGGGTTCACCAGCTGGGACCGGACAGCCCCCGGGAATGTGACAGCTGGCGCCGCAGGAACTCCAGCTTCTCCGGGTTGACCACCACGCGCAGGGCACTGACCAGCCCGTTCTCGAATTCCGCGAGCAGCACCGCCCCCTCGCCGATGAGCAGCGCCTGCTCCCCGTTGACCTCGGCGAAGGAGAGCGGCTGGTCCGCCCCGAACTTGCGCAGCGCACCGCGCAGGAAGCGGGCCACGGCCTCCCGGCCCAGGACCGGCCGCCGGGCGGAGGTGACGATGCCGCCGCCGTCGCCCACGTAGCGCGCGTCGGCCGCGAGCAGGCCCTCCAGCCGGGCCAGGTCACCGCCGCGCGCGGCCGCGAGGAAGGTCTCCACCAGGCCCCGCCACTGGGCCGGGTCCGGCGCGAACCGCCGCTCGGGGGCCGCCACCCGCCCGGCCGCCCGCCGGTAGAGCTGGCGGCAGTTGGCCTCGGAGAGGTCCAGGAGCCCGGCGATCTCGCGGTGGCCGTAGCCGAAGGCCTCGCGCAGCACGTACACCGCGCGCTCCACCGGCGTGAGCCGCTCCAGCAGGACCAGCAGGGCCATCGACACGCCGTCGCGCTGCTCGGCCGACTCCAGCGGACCCAGCGCCCCGTCCCCGGTGAGCACCGGCTCCGGCAGCCAGGGGCCCGGGTACTCCTCGCGCCGGGCCCGTGCCGAGGTGAGCCGGTTGATGCACAGGCGGGTGACGACCTTGGCGAGCCAGGCGCCGAGGTGCTCGATGCCTTCGCGGCCGGCGGCGGAGCTCCAGCGCAGGTAGGCGTCCTGGACGGCGTCCTCGGCCTCCGAGGCGGAGCCGAGCATGCGGTAGGCGATGCCGAACATCCGCGGCCGGTGTTCCTCGAAGTCCGCTACGGGGACGGGGTGTTCCATCACGGGCCAAGCCTACGGAGCGCCCGTACCCGCACGTGCGAGGACCCGGTGGCCGCCGGGCCACCGGGTCCTCGCGCTCTCCCCCTGCGGGGGTCCTTCACCTACGCGGCATCCCCGGGGGGTGTCAGCAGGCGCCCTGGTCCTTCCAGACGCCCCACTCGCCGGTGGTGCCGGGCTCTTCGTTCTGCGTCCACCACTGGGCCTTCCAGTTGCGGCCCTTGTGGGAGACGACGTTGCCGCTGTTGTAGATCGTGCCCGCCACGTACGCCGGGTTGGTGCAGGTGCCGCCCGGAGGAGTGGTCGGGGGAGTCGTCGGCGGCGTGGTCGGAGGCGTCGTCGGGGGAGTGGTGGGCGGCGTGGTCGGCGGGGTGGTGCCGCCCGGCTGGCCCACGGTGACGCCGCGTGCCAGGTCACCGGCGAGCGCGTACGTGGTGCCGGAGATGTTCACCGTCCAGTTGGAGGGCGTGGAGACCGGCAGGTAGTAGTTGAAGGCCAGGTCCACCGAGGCGCCCGGGGCCAGCGTCTGCCAGGCCGGGAGCTTGAGCGAGACCCGGTGGAAGTCGCCCTTCAGACCGCCGACGTTGCTGCCGGTGTGGTCGCTCTTGATCACCTTGGTGCCGAAGCCCGACTGGTCGGAGGCGTTGGCCGGGGACGAGGTCGAGTAGTCGAACTGGAACTCGGTGCCACCCGGCAGGGTCGCCGTGGTGTTGTTGGTGATCTTGAGCTTCGGGGTGATCGGGTAGTTGGAGTCGCCCAGCTTGAACTCGGTGAACTCCGTCTTGATGTCCACGGCCTGCGTCGGCAGCGCGGTGTTGGACTTCTTCGCGCCGTACGGGGAGGCCGCCTTGAACTTGTCGTACATCAGGGAGGTGAGCGTGTCGCCCATCTCGTACTGGCCCTTCGCGGCGTTCCAGCCGTAGTCGCCGGCCATCTCCCAGACCATGGTGCCGCCGATGCCGCGGTCGACCACGTAGTCGGCCTTGGCCGCCACCGACTGCTCGTCCTCCGTGGAGAGGAAGACCTTCTTCTGCGCGTTCCACAGCCACGGCGCGACCAGGGTCGAGTCGTACTTGCGGGCGTAGGTGCCGGTCAGTGTGGTGTTCGCCGGGAAGCCGTACTTGGTGACGTAGTCGCCGACGATCCCCTTCTCGAGGTTCTTGGCGTGCCACATCGGGTTGGAACCGGCGGGCGCCTCGACGCCGTTGGTGTCCTTGTCGTGCCACAGGTTGTCGATGCCGACCGCGCCGTCACCGCACTTGGTCAGGCCCGCGCCGGCCGGGCAGGTGGCCGCGGAGGCCTTGCCCCACAGGCCGTCGGTGCCGCCCTGCACGTTCTTGTGGCCGCGGGTGTAGTAGGGCAGGCCGATGTTGATGCGGCCGGCCGGCATGGAGCCGCGGAAGTAGTGGTAGGCCCAGTCGGTGTTGAGGTAGCCGATGTTCCCGTACTGGGAGCTGCCGTACACGTTCGCGGCGGCGAGCTCGGCGTCCTTGCCGTCGTCGAAGAGAGAGGCGTTGGGGCCGACGTACTCGTTCCAGGCGCCGTGCAGGTCGTAGGACATGATGTTGACGTAGTCCAGATACTTCTGCATCTGGAAGGTCTCCATGCCGCGCAGCAGGTAGCCGGAGGAGGGGGCGGCGACGGTCACCAGGTAGTGCTTGCCGTCGGCGGCGCCGGCCCGGTCCAGCTTCTCGCGCAGGGTCTTCATCAGGGCGTCGTAGCCCTTGACGAGACCGGCCCGGCGGGCGTTGGCCAGCTGCCAGTCCAGCGGGTTGCCCGCGTCCTTCATGGTGGTCGGGTACTCGTAGTCGATGTCGACGCCGTTGAACCCGTACTTGCGGACGAACTCGACCGAGGAGTCCGCGAAGGTGTCGATGCCGGCCTGGTTGACCGAGCCGTCGGCGTTGGTGGCCATCGAGTAGAAGCCGCCGGAGGCCACGCGGTTGCCGTCGTCGCCGAAGTAGCCGCCGGTCTCCGCCCAGCCGCCGACCGAGATCAGCGTCTTGACGTTCGGGTACTGCTTCTTGAATTTGTTCAGGAGGTTGAAATTGCCCTTGTACGGGAGGGCGGGGTCCATCTCGGCGCCCGCGACGCCCGGCCAGGTCATCCCGGTGGCGGAGTTGTTCGCACCGTCGGCCCCGACGGAGATCTTGTTGTCACTGCCCACGTGGGCGAAGGCGTAGTTCAGGTGGGTGACCTTGGACCACGGGATGTTGTTGGGCAGGTAGGCGGGGGTGCCGTCCTTGCCCGTGCGCCAGCCGGTGAAGTAGCCGATGACCCGCCGCTGGTGGTCGGCGCCCATCTTCTCGCGGCCCTCGGCGTCGTAGACCGAGCAGTAGGGCACGTCCACGCCCGGGGTCTTGTACAGACCGTCGGGGCGACAGGACTCGTTGTCGGCGGCGTGCGAGACGCCGGTCGAGAGGCCCGCTACGAGCAGACCGGCGATGGTGACGCCGGACGTCAGGAGCATGGCCCTCATCCGTGAGGGGGACAGCATTGTGCCTCCTGGGGAGGGGAGGATGGCAGGACACAACAGGCAAGGAAGTGGTGCGTGTTGGCCCGTGACGTGCGCACATCTGACGGGCTGTCTCCCGGGGAAGATGAAGGGAACGTTAAGAGGACTAGACCACCCCGTCAATAGGTCTGGACCAAAGTGGGGGCGGGAACGGTTGGGGGCGACGCCGAATCGATCCGGATTCGGGCAGGATCCGGGCGGGACGCGGGCAGGACGCGGGCGGGACCGGGCCGACACGCGAGCGCGACCCGACGGAGAGGGGGCCGGAAGCGGCCGAACGGCGCAACGAAAACGCCGGAGAGTGACCGAATGTGTGACCCAGGCCACATTGACTCACCCGCATGGCCGCCGATCACCCGTGGCACACTGGCTTCAGTACCAGTAGCAGCGCACTCCGGGGTCGGTGTAATTCCGAACCGGCGGTATAGTCCGCGACCCGTCCGCAGCCAGCGGCCGGTTGACCAGGTGAAATTCCTGGACCGACGGTTAAAGTCCGGATGGGAGGCAGTGCGCGGCGGGCCAGTCACCGGTACGCCGCCGTCGGCGGTCCATTCGGCACACCCCTCGGGATGTGCGTTCGAGCGGACCGGTTTTCCGGCCCCGGCGTCCCCGCGTGTGCTACCCGCTTCATCTGTCGTATCCCGACAGGCCCCGGAGTCCGTGCCCGATGAGGCAGGAGGACCCGGTGGCGACACACGCCGACGCGCAAGACAGCGGCAAGCCCGCCCAGGCGGCCGACACGGCTGCCCGCGACGCATCTGCCATGGCCCGTGCCATCGAGCTCGCCGCCCGCGGAATCGGCTCCACCCGCCCCAACCCCGTCGTCGGCTGCGTGATCACCGATGCCTCGGGCACCGTCGTCGGCGAGGGCTGGCACGAGCGGGCCGGCGGCCCGCACGCCGAGGTCCACGCCCTGCGGGAGGCGGGCACCGCCGCCCGCGGAGGCACCGCCTACGTCACCCTCGAACCCTGCAACCACACCGGCCGTACGGGCCCCTGCGCGCAGGCGCTCGTCGAGGCCGGCGTCGCCCGCGTCGTCTACGCCGTCGCCGACCCGAACCCGCAGGCCGAAGGCGGCGCCGACACCCTGCGCGCCGCCGGGATCGCCGTCGGGTCCGGGCTGCTCGCCGCCGAGGCCGAGGAGGTCAACGCCGCCTGGCTGACCTCCGTACGGCTCGGACGCCCGTACATCCTGTGGAAGTACGCCGCGACCCTCGACGGCCGCGTCGCCGCCGCGGACGGCACCAGCCGCTGGATCAGCTGCTCCGAGTCCCGCGCCGACGTCCACCGGCTGCGCGCCGAGGCCGACGCCGTCGTCGTCGGCTCGGGCACCCTGCGCGCCGACGACCCGCACCTCGCCGTGCGCGGCCGGGACGGCTTCACCGCCGCCGACCAGCCGCTGCGCGTGGTCCTCGACACCCACGCCACCATCCGCCCGACCGCCCGGGTCCTCGACGACGCGGCCCCCACGCTGGTCGCCGTCGCCGAGGACGCCGACACCCGGCACCTCGCCGGAGTGGAGCTGGCCCGCCTGCCCCACGACAAGTACGGGATCTCGGTCGACGCACTGCTCTCCGAACTCCACCGCCGCGGGGTCCGCTCCGTGCTCCTCGAAGGCGGCCCGACCCTGGCCGGCGCCTTCGTCGCCGCCGGAGCGGTCGACAAGGTCGTCGGCTACCTCGCACCGGTCCTCCTCGGCGCCGGCCCGAACGCGCTGGCCGACGCCGGCATCTCCACCCTCGCCGAAGCGCTCCGGCTCGAGATCACCGAGACCGTCCGCATCGGCACGGACATCCGCGTCACCGCCGTACCCGCGGTGCGCCCCGTCCCCACCCACCTGACCTCCCACACCGCCATCAAGGAGCACTGAGTGTTCACCGGAATCGTCGAAGAACTGGGCGAAGTCACCGCCGTCGAGGAACTCCCCGAGGCCTCCCGCTTCCGCCTGCGCGGCCCCCTCGTCACCGAGGGCGCCAAGCACGGCGACTCCATCGCCGTCAACGGCGTCTGCCTGACCGTCGTGGAGACCGCCGAAGGCGAGTTCACCGCCGACGTCATGCAGGAGACCCTCAACCGCTCCAGCCTCGGCGCCCTGACCAAGGGCTCCCGGGTCAACCTGGAGCGCCCGATGGCGCTGGGCGGCCGGCTCGGCGGCCACCTGGTCCAGGGCCACGTGGACGGCACCGGCGAGATCCTCTCCCGCACCCCCTCGGAGCACTGGGAGCTGGTCAAGGTCGCGCTTCCGGCGAACCTCTCCCGCTACGTCGTGGAGAAGGGCTCGATCACCGTCGACGGCGTCAGCCTCACGGTGGTCGAGGCCGCCGCCGACTGGTTCACCATCAGCCTCATCCCCACCACCCTCGCGCTGACCACGCTGGGCATCAAGAAGCCGGGCGACCCGGTCAACCTCGAGGTCGACGTCCTCGCCAAGTACGTCGAGCGCCTGCTCGCCGCCGGCGTCGACCCGCTGCACGCACAGGAGACGGACCGGTGAGCGCTCTGACCTGGCTCAACACCGAGGCCTTCGAGGTCTTCGGCCAGAAGGTCATCTGGTCCGACATGATCGGCAACCTGATGGGCCTGGGGGCCCTCGCCCTCGGCTGGCGCCGCTCCATATGGACCTGGCCCGCCCAGCTCCTGTCCGGCCTGATCCTCGTCGGCGCCTACGCCTCCGCCCACCTCGCCGGCGGCGTCGGCAAGCAGCTCCTCGTCATCGGCGTGGCCGTGTGGGGCTGGCGCGCCTGGCAGCTCGGCAAGCAGAAGGCCCAGGACGGCTCCATCGCCGTACGCACCGCCACCTGGAAGGAGCGCGGCATCCTGCTGGCCGGCGCGGCCGCCGGGACCCTGGCCGTCGGGGGCCTGTTCACCCTCTACCCGAGCCTTTCGTGGAGCCCGTGGGCCGACGCCTACATCTTCGTCGGCACCATCGTCGCGATGGTGGCCCAGGCCCGGGGCCTCGTCGAGTTCTGGTTCGCCTGGCTCCTCGTCGACCTGGTCGGCGTCCCCCTCGCCTTCAACAGCGGACTGGCCTTCTCCGGCCTCGTCTACGTCGTGTACTTCGCCCTCGTCCTCTGGGGTGCCTACGACTGGTACCAGCGCTCGCGCACGACCACCACCGCCCCGGCTCTGGAAGGAGCAACGGCATGACCTCCCTGAACCCCGTCCTGAAGCCCGTGCCCGACGTCGAGCTCGAAGAGACGTTCCGGCTCGACCCCGTCGAGCAGGCCATCCGCGACATCGCGGCCGGCCGTCCGGTGGTCGTCGTGGACGACGAGGACCGCGAGAACGAGGGCGACCTCGTCATCGCGGCCGAGAAGGCCACCCCCGAGATCATCGCGTTCATGATGAGCGAGTGCCGCGGCCTGATCTGCGCCCCGATGGAGGGCGACGAGCTGGACCGGCTCGAACTCCCGCAGATGGTCCAGCACAACACCGAGTCGATGCAGACCGCCTTCACCGTCTCCGTCGATGCGAGCGGCGCCCACGGCGTCACCACCGGCATCTCGGCCGCCGACCGCGCCACCACCCTGCGGCTGCTGGCCGACGGCGTCAGCGGCCCCGGCGACTTCGTCCGCCCCGGCCACGTCTTCCCGCTGCGCGCCAAGCCCGGCGGCGTCCTGGTCCGCAACGGCCACACCGAGGCCGCCGTCGACCTCGCCCGCCTCGCGGGCCTGCGCCCGGCCGGCGCCATCGTGGAGATCGCCGGCGAGGACGGCGTCATGCTGCGCCTGCCCGAGCTGATCCCCTTCGCCCGCAAGCACGGCCTGACGATCATCTCCATCGAGGACCTGATCGCCTACCGCCGCTCCGCCGAGCCCACCGTGCGCCGCGAGGCCCAGGTCAGCCTGCCGACCTCGTTCGGCCACTTCACGGCGTACGGCTACCGCTCCACCGTCGACGGCGTCGAGCACGTCGCCCTCGTCCACGGCGAGATCGGCGAAGGCGAGGACGTCCTGGTCCGGATGCACTCCGAGTGCCTGACCGGCGACATCTTCCAGTCGCAGCGCTGCGACTGCGGCCCCCAGCTGCACGCCGCCATGGAGCGCGTCCAGTCCGAGGGCCGCGGCGTGATCGTCTACCTGCGCGGCCACGAGGGCCGCGGCATCGGACTGCTGTCCAAGCTGCGCGCGTACGAGCTCCAGGAGCGCGGCCGCGACACCCTCGACGCCAACCTGGAACTGGGCCTGCCCGCCGACGCCCGCGACTACGGGGCCGGCGCGCAGATGCTCGCCGACCTCGGCGTCCGCAGCGTCCGGCTGCTGACCAACAACCCCGACAAGGCGGCGGCGCTCGTCAGCCACGGCATCAAGGTTTCCGACCGGGAGCCGATGCCCATGGAGGCGGGCGAGCACAACCTGCGCTACCTGCGCACCAAGCGGGACCGGATGGGGCACGACCTGCCCTGGCTGGACGAGGTCATCACCACGTCCGCCTGCGGCAACCAGTAACCAGTCACCACTTCACCACCACCGATCGTCACACCGAGTACACCGAGTACACCGAGAACACCGAGGAGCAGAGCTGTGAGCGGCAAGGGCGCACCCGAACTGAGCGTGAAGAACTGCGGAGACCTGCGAGTCGCCGTGATCGCTGCCCAGTGGCACGAGAAGGTCATGGACGGCCTGGTGGACGGCGCCCTGCGGGCCCTGCACGAGCTGGGCATCGACGAGCCCACCCTGCTGCGCGTCCCGGGCAGCTTCGAGCTCCCGGTCGTGGCGAAGGTGCTGGCCGGTCGCGGTTACGACGCCATCGTCGCCCTCGGCGTGGTCATCCGCGGCGGCACCCCGCACTTCGACTACGTCTGCCAGGGCGTCACCCAGGGCCTGGTCCAGGTGTCGATCGACACCGGAGTCCCCGTCGGCTTCGGCGTACTGACCTGCGACAACGACGAGCAGGCGCTGGACCGTGCCGGGCTCGAGGGGTCGAACGAGGACAAGGGGCACGAGGCGGTCACCGCCGCCGTCTCCACCGCCATGACGCTGCGCACCGTCAGCGAGCCCTGGCGCCAGTAGCCCGTCCAAGGAGTGAACCCGGGCGCCGGGGTACCGGGGTGAGCCCGTACCCTGGGGACATCATGGCGAACACACCCACCAAGAGCTTCGAAGAGCTCTTCACCGAGCTTCAGCTCAAGGCCGCCAACGGCGACCCGAGCACCTCCCGCACCGCCGAACTCGTGGGCAAGGGCGTCCATGCCATCGGCAAGAAGGTCGTCGAGGAGGCCGCCGAGGTCTGGATGGCCGCCGAGTACGAGAGCAAGGAAGCCGCCGCCGAGGAGATCTCCCAGCTGCTCTACCACGTCCAGGTGATGATGGTGGCGCGCGGGATCTCCCTCGACGACGTCTACGCGCACCTCTAGGCCGCGGCGGTTCCCCAGGCCGCAGCAGTTCCGCGCGGGCCCCGGCGCACGGTGCCGGGGCGTCCGCGCGCCCGTACCAGCACACCCTTTCGCACCTACGCACCAAAGGAAGCCCCATGCTGCGCATCGCCGTCCCCAACAAGGGTTCTCTCTCCGGACCGGCGTCGGCGATGCTCCATGAGGCCGGCTACCGGATGCGCAAGGAGTCCAAGGAGCTCGTGGTCGTCGACCCCGAGAACGGCGTGGAGTTCTTCTACCTGCGCCCCAAGGACATCGCGATCTACGTGTCCTCCGGCAAGCTCGACATCGGCATCACCGGCCGCGACCTGCTGCTCGACTCCGGCGCCAGCGCCGAGGAGATCCTGCCGCTGAACTTCGGCCGCTCCACCTTCCGCTACGCGACCATCCCCGGCACCGCGAAGGGCCCCGAGGACTTCCACGGGATGACCATCGCGACCTCGTACGAGGGAATCGTCGCCAAGCACCTCGCCGAGAAGGGCATCGAGGCCTCCGTCGTCCACCTGGACGGCGCGGTCGAGACCGCCATCCAGCTCGGCGTCGCCCAGATCATCGCGGACGTCGTCGAGACCGGCACCAGCCTGCGCAACGCCGGCCTGGAGGTCATCGGCGAGCCGATCCTGACCTCCGAGGCCGTCGTCATCCGCGGCAACGGCACCGACCCCGAGGACCCGCAGGCCCAGCAGTTCCTGCGCCGCCTCCAGGGCGTCCTGGTCGCCCGCAGCTACGTGATGATGGACTACGACTGCCGCGCCGAGCACCTGGAGCGCGCGGTCGCCCTCACCCCGGGCCTGGAGTCGCCGACCGTCTCCCCGCTGCACAACGAGGGCTGGGTCGCCGTCCGCGCGATGGTCCCCGCCAAGGAGGCCCAGCGGATCATGGACGACCTGTACGAGCTCGGCGCGCGCGCGATCCTCACCACCTCGATCCACGCCTGCCGCCTCTGACCCGTACGCCGGCACACCCCGCCGGCGTCCGGATCCAGCCGGTACCCCGATCCACCCCCGCCGCCACCGCGGCACCACCCGAAGGCACCTGACGAACATGGCCGACGCCACCGCCCAGCCCGCACCGCCCGCCCTGCCGGTCACCTTCCGGCCGACCCGCACCCGGGCCGTCCTGCTGGGCGTCGGCGCCGCCATGTTCGTCACCATCACGGGGATCGCCCTGATCCTCGACACGCTGCACCCCGGTGAGCGGATCGCCTTCGTCTTCACCGCGGCCCTGCTGTCCTCCGTCCTCGTCCTGCTCAGCCGCCCCAAGGTGGTCGCGGACCGGGACGGGGTCACCGTCGTCAACCTCACCAACACCCGCCGCCTGGAGTGGGCGCAGATCCTGCGCGTCAACCTCCGCCCCGGCGACGCCTGGGTGTTCCTCGACCTGAACGACGGCACCAGCCTGCCCGCCCTCGGCATCCAGCCGGGCGTGGCCAAGGCACAGGCGATCGCCGACGCCCGCGCCCTGCGCGCACTCGCCGAAGCGCACGGCACCGGCTCAAAGAACGACTGAGCCCGGCCGACCTCGTCGCTGCGTCCCATTGCGGCGGCGATCTCAGTGACTACCCTGGTGTGGGGGCGCGACCCTGCGCCCTCCCACCGGCCCCGGACCCCGCGGCCCGTGGGCACCTGCGACTTGAGGAGTGACTCCCTCCAGCAATGGACGGATCGTCCGGTAGTACCCGCGCCGCCCTCCCCTTGGAGGCGGCGGCATGACCATCCCGCTACTCCTGCTCACGGCGGCATTCGCCCTGATCCTCGCCAACGGTTTCTTCGTGGCTGCCGAATTCGGCCTCGTCACGGTGGAGAGACCCGAGGCCGAACGCGCCGCCGCCGAAGGTGACCGCCGTGCCCGCACGGTCGTCGAAGCCCTGAGGGAGCTGTCCTTCCAGCTCTCCGGCACCCAGCTCGGCATCACCATCACCTCCCTCGTGGTCGGCATGCTCGCCGAGCCCGCCCTCGCCGCCCTGCTGGCCGGGCCGCTCGAAGCGACCGGCCTCCCCAAGGGCGCCGTCCCCGGCGTGGCCGTCGTCATCGGCATGCTGCTCGCCTCCGCCGTCCAGATGGTCGTCGGCGAGCTCGTCCCGAAGAACTGGGCGGTCTCCCGGCCGCTCCAGGTGGCCCGCTTCGTCGCCGGCCCGCAGCAGACCTTCTCCCGCGCCTTCCGGCCGGTGATCGCAGGCCTCAACGCCGTCGCCAACCGGCTCGTCCGGGCGCTCGGCGTGGAGCCCACCGAGGAGATGGCCTCCGCCCGCACCCCCGGCGAACTGGTCTCCCTGGTCCGTCATTCGGCCCAGGCCGGCGCCCTCGAACAGGACACGGCCGACCTCTTCGTACGCACCCTCTCGCTGGGCGAGCTCACCGCGCAGCTGGTCATGACCCCCCGGGTCAAGGTCAGCGCGCTCCAGCACACGGCCACCGCGGCCGACGTGCTCAACCTGACGCGCGCCACCGGGCTGTCCCGCTTCCCGGTCTACCGCGAGCGCATCGACGAGATCACCGGGGTCGTCCACCTCAAGGACGCCCTCGCCGTGCCCGAGTCCGAGCGCGCCCGCACCAGCGTCAGCCGGATCTGCGTCGCCCCGCTGCTGGTCCCCGGCTCCCTGCCGGTGCAGCCGCTGCTGGAACGGCTGCGCAGCGAACAGCCCATGGCCGTGGTCGTCGACGAGTACGGCGGCACCGCCGGCGTCGTCACCCTGGAGGACATCGTGGAAGAGCTCGTCGGCGAGGTCCGCGACGAGCACGACCTCGCGGAGGACCAGAGCCCCGAACTGGCCGCCGTACCCGCCGAGGACGGCCGCCCCTCCTGGGAGGCCGACGGCAGCTGCCGCGTGCAGACCCTGCGCCGGATAGGCCTGGAGGTCCCCGAAGGCCCGTACGAGACCGTCGCCGGCCTCGTCGCCGACCTGCTCGGCCGCATCCCCGCCCCCGGGGACCGCGCCGAACTCCCCGGCTGGAAGCTCTCCGTCCGCCAGGTCGGCCGCTACCGAGCCGAACGGGTCCGCCTCGTGCGCACCGCGCCGCTCGGGACCGGCGCGCTGTCCTCGGGCGTGCTGTCCTCGGTACCCGCCCCCGCCGAGCTGGAAGCGGTGGGTGGCCGCAGGTGAACGCGCTCCAACTGCTCTTCGCCCTGCTCCTCGTCCTGGCCAACGGCTTCTTCGTCGGCGCCGAGTTCGCACTCGTCTCCGTCCGCCGCAGCCAGATCGAGCCGCTGGCCGCAGATTCCAAGCGGGCCCGCCAGGTGCTCCACGGCCTGGAGAACCTGCCGCGCATGATGGCCGCCGCGCAGTTCGGCATCACCATGTGCTCGCTCACCCTCGGCGCGGTCGCCGAACCCACCGTGGCCCGGCTGCTGGAGCCCGTCTTCCACGCCGCCCACGTGCCCGAAGGCCTGATCCACCCCCTCGGCTACGCGCTCGCGCTCGCCGCCGTGGTCTTCCTGCACCTGGTCATCGGCGAGATGGTCCCCAAGAACCTCGCCATGGCCGCGCCCGAGAAGACCGCCCTGTGGTTCAGCCCCGGCCTGGTCGCCTTCGCCCGCGTCTGCGGGCCGGTCACCACGGCGCTGGGTGCCTGCGCCACGATGGTCCTGCGGCTCTTCAAGGTCGAGCCCAAGGACGAGGTCGAGGCCGTCTACACCTCCGCCCAGCTCGGCCGCCTGCTCAAGGACTCCCGGCAGGCCGGGCTCCTGGAGCCGGTCGAACAGGAGCGCCTGGAGGACGCGCTGGAACTGGGCAGCCGCCCCGTCACCGACGTCCTCCTCGCCCCGGACCGGCTCGTCACGGTCGGCCCGGCCGTCACCCCCCGCCAGATCGAGCAGCTGACGGTCCGCACCGGGTACTCGCGGTTCCCCGTCCGCGCCGAGAGCGGCGCCTTCATGGGCTACCTGCACGTCAAGGACGTACTGGACCTCGAGGAGCGGGAACGGGCCGTGCCCCAGCGGGTCTGGCGGCGGATGACCACCGTCTGCTCCACCCTCCCGCTCGACGACGCCCTCAGCGTCATGCGCCGGGACGCCACCCACCTCGCCCAGGTCGCCGACCCGGCCGGACGGGTGCTCGGCCTGGTCGCCATGGAGGACGTACTGGAAACCCTGGTCGGAGAGGTACGCGACCCCGCGCACCGCACGGCTCCGCCCGCCCGCCGGCCCGAACTCCGCTCGGAGGGGGCACTCACCGGCTGACGCCCCGGCCCCAACCCTCACCAGAACCTTCGCCGGACCCGACGCACAGGGGTCCGGCGAAGGCGTTGGGCCGCCATACTCGTGACGAGGCGGCGGGAGGGGCGTTCATGCGATCCGGTGAACACGAGGACGGGGACCCGGACTTCGAGGGCACGGCCCGCGAGGTGCTGGACCGGCTGAGGGAGGGCCCCGACGCGCCCACCCCGGTGGCGCGCCGGCTGC